>JADBKX010000127.1:0-2871 GCA_014894735.1 Candidatus Sediminicultor sextus
CTAAGCTTTCTACTTCCTTCACTGAAATTAAGGGTAGATCGCCAGGAATAGAATGCTTAAGGCAAGAGGCTGCTACCGCAAATTCAAGGGCTTCTCTATCATTCGGTAAGTTGTTAATACCGTAAATTAAGCCTGCGGCAAAAGCATCTCCTCCTCCTACTCTATCTACAATATGATGAATTTCATATTTCTTGGAAACAAGAAATTCCTTCCGATTGTTCAACACTGCAGACCACCCATTGTAATCTGCAGAATGACTCTCTCTTAAAGTGAGGGCAATTTTCTGGAGATGGGGATATAAACCAAGAACTTTATCAGTTAATTCTTTGTATTGCTGAATCTGAAGTTCGCCCGATTCGACATCTACATCCACTTTTACTCCCAGAGATTTCTGACAGTCTTCTTCATTTCCTATGGCAATATCCACATATTTGGCGAGCTCCCCCATTACCTCGGGAGCAGATTTTCCATATTGCCATAAATTTTTTCTAAAGTTAAGATCACAGGAAACGATAATGCCTTTTTTTCTGGCTTTTTTGACTGCTTCTAAAGAAAGTTCGGAGGCTGAAAGGGAAATAGCTGGAGTAATACCAGAAATATGAAACCAACTCGCTCCATCAAATACCTTGTCCCAATTAATATCCCCTGGGCTTGCCTCAGCAATAGCTGAATGAGAACGATCGTAAATAACCACAGAAGGTCTTTGGTTAGCTCCGGCCTCCAAAAAGTAGATACCCAATCGGTTTCCTTTTCTCAGGATAAGCGAAGTATCTACGCCCTGCCTTCTTAATTCTCCAATACAGGCATCTCCCATTGAGTTATTGGGGATTACGGAAACATAGGCAACCTTTAAACCAAATCGGGATAGTCCCACCGCTACATTTGCCTCCCCCCCTCCAAAGGTAGCTTCTAAAAGAGGGCTCTGAAAAAACCTTTCCCCATTAGGTGGTTTAAGCCGCAACATTATTTCACCAAAGGTAATATACTTTTTCATGATTTCCTCCATTTTAAAAACTATTTTTGCAAAAGATGAATGGCAAATCCGGATACTTCTTGATCTAAATAGATGGCTTTAAGTTTACCATCCTTCTCTTTTGCGGTCTCGGGAAGAATGGAAATGCCTTTCCTTTTTAAGTAGGTTATTGCCCGGTGAATATGGTTAGTAGCTATAGCAATATGACCATGTTCACCCAGGTATCTGTTTTTAATCACCTCAAAAGCCGGGCCAGCAAAAACAGAGCTTGTTCCTTCTTTAATGGGAAAATAAAAAAGTTGTGATAGTAGGTTAGCAGAATGAAGAGCTTTTTCTTCATCTTCCTCATTGATCCCCAGGTGGGCAAACTCAAAACCGAGCATGACAGCAACCGCTTCTTTTGTAAGTCTGGTAATCTCCTTAAAATTGCCCGAAGAAATAAGGTTATCCTTTACCATCCAACTACCTCCACAGGCATGTACTTTTTGGTTAGAGAGGTAAGAAGTTAAGTTATTCAGGCTGATCCCTCCGGTGGGAATAAACTTTATCCCGGAATAAGGTGCCGACATAGATTCGAGCAGTGGTAATCCTCCTGATGCTTCAGCAGGAAAAAACTTTACTACCTCAATTCCTCTCTCCAGAGCCATCTCAATCTGGGTGGGGTTATTGATACCAGGAGTTATCGGAATGCTGTTTTCTATACAATAATCTACTACTCTTGGATTAAAACCTGGGGAAACAATAAATTGAGCGCCGGCAGAAACTGCTTTTTTTACCTGTTCAACGGTTAATACAGTACCGGCACCCACTAAAAGATTAGGGAGTTCTCCGGTCAGGGTTTTAATTGACTCCTCGGCAGCAGAAGTTCTGAAGGTAATCTCCGCAATAGGAAGATCACCGTCAATAAGTGCTCTACCAAGAGGAAGCGCGTCTTCAGCTTTTTCAATTTTAACCACCGGGACAATTCCCAGCTCACCGATTTTCTCAAGGGTTTTATTCATCTAAATGGCCTCCTTATTAATATTTTTATTCATTTCCTTTTATTTCTTTAATTTTTCTATAATTTGCTTACTCACTTCATAAAGAATGCCTACATCAACGGAAAAAGACATATATTGTATTCCCAAAGAAATCCACTTTTTCGCAGTCTGAATATCATCAGCAAAAGTTCCCACGGCAATTTTACTTTGCTTGCACTTTAAAACTACCTCTTTCATCTTTTCGATGACTAAAGAATGGTTAACCTCTCCAGGAATACCCAAAGATTGAGAAAGGTCATAGGGACCAATAAAAATAACATCCATACCGGGAACTGACAATATTTCATCTAAATTATTTATACCTTCTACCCCTTCTATATGGGCAATAATCATGGTTTCTTCATTGGCAGATTTAAAATATTTAAATTTATCCATGGAAGAATAATTCGCAGCACGAACATATCGACAGACTCCACGTTCACCCTGAGGGGAGTACTTAACTGACTTTACTGCTCGTAGGGCATCAGATTTACAATTAATCTGAGGAATTTCTACTCCTTGAGCTCCGATATCTAATGCTCTTAAAATAAGAGATTCATCATTGTTGGCTACTCGAATAATGGGAGTAATATTTGCAGTTTCAGCTGCCCTTATCATATTTTGAGCACTTTGCATGGAGATAGGCCCATGTTCTGCATCAATGATTACAAAGTCAAATCCGGCAAATCCCATAATTTCCACTACTGCCGGATCAGTAAATTTTAAAAATGGTCCAAATACAGTTTTACCATTCTGCAACGCTTTTTTTAAATAATTTTTATTCATATTCCTTTCTCCTTTTAAAAATGATGTATCTTTTAATTATGTAGACTTTAGTTAAATAAATTAATTTATATTATACTTACTTGTTACTTCATC
>JADBKX010000127.1:2971-9649 GCA_014894735.1 Candidatus Sediminicultor sextus
CTATAAATTTTAGAACTAAATTATTACAGACACAATAATAAAAATTTTATACTTTAAATTAAAAATTTAATATATTCATCTAAGCCAAGCCTTGTTAGAGATTCTTTTGTGGGAATACCATTTTTATCCCATGCTCTTAATCTATAGTATTCTTCTAAAGCTTTATTATGGGGAAGAGGAGCCTTACCTTTTCTGCCTCCTTCTTTGGCGGCTATTGTCATTTTCTTAGGTAATATATCATCCTTTTTTGTTATCCCATCTCTAACATTAATCAATCGTTGAATAGTAAAAGCTCTTCTGCCGGCATCAATGACTTCATTCACTGTCCAATCCCAACCTGTCACAAGATTAAATATTTCAAGCATTTGAGTTAGAGTCATATCCGCAAACGCAAACATGAAAAAGCAAATGGTAAGTTGATTAAAAAAACTATTAATGTTTTGAACGATAAAGGTACGTTCCGCTGCCTTATCCATAGAGTCAAGTGTTTCATCTTCTTTTATACCTAATTCAGGATACATACTATAATAAGGATCCCCTGCAGCACCTCGTACATGACAAGCACCTCTAGTACCGGTAGCATAATTTACACCAAAACTTACGCTACATCTAGGATCATGTGCCGGATAATCCATATTTTTAGTATGTACAATTAAATCTTCTGATTTTGGTCCAATAATCTTAGATGCTCCCTGAATGCCTTCTTTAAACCATTTTCCTATCCCTTCTAATTTTGCAATTTTTTCGGTCAGTTTAACCAACACTGCGCCATCTCCCCATTCAATCTTAAGGCCATCCGTATCCTTTTCGTTAATAAGGCCCATCTCCCAACACTCTGCTAAAAAACTAATCCAAGCTCCTGTTGATACTGTATCAATACCCATACTATTGCAAATATAATTTGCTTTACAGATAGCAATCAAATCAGAACAAAGAAAACTTCCTCCCATCATGCCCAATGTTTCATATTCAGGACCACTGCCTTCAAATACAAATTCCTCAGGTTTTTCTATCTTAATATGCCTATGACAACCAATAGGGCAATTTGCACAATATAGTGGTTTTGCGTTTAGAGTAGTAGTGTAATTTGGTGCACTAATTTTTGGTGCATCTGCCCATTTATCTTGAGTCCAATATTTCATTGGTAAATCGCCTTTTTCTTCAGCAGGAGTTACAACTTGTGGCGTCCCATCTTTGGTACCACTAGCACCTTGTTTTACCAAAATCTTCATTAATTCAATTGATTTCTTTTGAGCGCTCTCTAAATCATAAACAGGAACCTGTTTTCTTCCAAAGGAAACAATGGCTTTTAATTTTTTTGAGCCTAAAACTGCTCCAGCTCCCCCACGCCCGGCGAAACTATTACCATCACAAGAAATGCAGGCAATTGGATTACATATTTCTCCTGCCGGACCTATGTTCAACATACTAACTTGGGTATTGCCTATTTCCTGCTTAATCATCTTTGTCGTTTCAATCGTATCTTTTCCCCAAATATGAGAGGCATCTTTAAATTGTATCTCATCTTCTGTAATATAAAGATATACGGGGAATTCACTCTTTCCTTCTATTATTAATGCATCATAACCAGTTTTTTTAAAAAGCGGAGCCCAATGGCCGGCACCTGCTGAATCAAGAAAAGTTTTAGTTAAAGGAGATTTAGTGACTACACTCCATTTAGCACTTCCTGGAGCTTTCACTGACTGCCAGGCTCCTACTGCAAAGATAATTTTATTTTCCGGAGATAAAGGATCAACCTTTGGAGGTGTTTCCTCTAAAATAATCTTAGCCCCAAAACCTGAACCACCAACAAATTTTTTCCAAACCTCTAAAGGCACTTCTTCGATTGTATACTTTTTAGTGGTTAAATTAACCCTTAATACTCTACCCCAATATCCATACATCATTTCTTTCCCCCTCCCTTATTTGTATATTTAAGATATATTAAAAAATTATAAGCATCTTTTAAATTTTTAAAATAAGTATTTTTTATTACAGCTTTTTTACTACAGAAATATTCTAACTATTTTACAATCTTAATCTTGGATCTATCCAATGTCAGTGAAACCGCAGCAATGATTATAGCTCCATAGATAATCTGCTGATAGTAGATATTTATACCTATAACATTCATGCCATTCCTCAGCATACTAAGAAGAAGGCTACCAAGCAAAGTATTATACACGCCACCTATACCACCACTTAGCGAAGTACCGCCAACCACAACTGTAGCGATAATCAATAACATATATGGAGGTCCTGTGGAAGGTGCCGCACTTAACATTATTGAAACAATAACTATTGAAGCCAATGCCGTACACAAACCAGAAATTGTGAAAGAAATTAACTTTGTTCGCATGATGGGTAATCCACTGAGTTTTGTAGTTACCTCAGAGTGGCCCACTGCATAGACAGTTTTACCAAAAACAGTTTTATTTTGAATAATCTGAAAGACAATAAATAAAATCAAACCTAAAAGATGATTCACTGTAAATGGCCCTATTCGAGCCGTAAGAAAAGATAAAGTGTGGAGTTGTTTTGGCACTAACCCAATAGGTCCAGCTCCAGAAAAAATTAATGCCAAACTCATAAATATTCCCGAGGAACCCAAAGTTACTATAAACGATGGTATTTTTAATCGCATAAGAACAACACCATTGAACAAGCCCAACGCTATACCAATAACTATAATGATTGGGTAAGCCCAAAAACCAAGAGCATTAATCATAATAATAAATATGATTGTATCCAATGAGATCATTGCTCCAATGGACAAATCAATGCTTCCTATTAATATGACAAAAGTCAGTCCTATCCCTGCTATAAAATATGTATTTGCAAAATCCAGTATATTCCCGATATTATATAAACCTAAAAATTGAGAGTTTCGCAGGCTGAAGAAGGTAAATAAAGTTATCACAGCCACTAGTGGTAATAACTTAGTCAAATCGATATTACTCTTTTTAAATTGTATTTTTTTCATATATAAACACCAATATCCTACACAATGTATTTTATTAAATCAACTGAGGTCGGCTTGGACTCATTTGCATCTATGATTGTCATTATCTTACCATCCTTCATGATAATAATTCTATTAGCCAATCCAATATCTTCCTCAAAGCTGTCTCCCATGGTTATCAGGGACACCCCATCATTTACCATCTCTCTCATTAGAGTATATATTTGTTGTTTAGCACCGACATCTACGCCGCGAGTTGGATGTGACATTACCAGAATCTTATTACCTGAAAGAAGCCACTTCCCTAAAACCACTTTTTGCTGGTTACCACCACTTAAATTCTTGCATAGAGCTGCAATTGAAGCAGAACGAATATCTATTTTTTTTACCATTTTTTCTGTTACTTCGAACTGCTTTTTTCTGCTTACCATTCCATGCGATTTTAGTTTTTTAAGAACCGTGAGGGTTATGTTCTCAAAAATCGGTAAGTTTAATATTAATCCCTCATTCCTACGATCTTCAGGTATATAGCCAATTCCTTTATTAAAAGCATCCATAGGTGAGTTAATAGATCCTTTTACATCTACACCATCAATATAAACCTCACCTGAATCAAACTTGGTAATACCAAATATCGCCTTACACAATGCTTCTTTACCAGACCCTATAGTACCACAAATACTTAATATCTCTCCCTCTTTTAATTGAAATGAAACATCATAAAAAGCATGTTTATTAAAACATCCTTTCAGCTCTAATACAACTTTTTCACCAGCTTTTCTCTGCATTGATGATTGATAAAATTCACCTACAAGTTCCTTCCCTACCATTTTGGATCGAAGTAGATTTTCAGATATGTCATCTTTACTGAAACAGCCCACATTTTTACCGTCTTTTAATACATAGACACGATCGCAAAGAGTAACAATTTCTTCTAATCGATGGGAAATAAAAATAATGGCTGTATGTTTCTTTAGCTCGTTTAGTTTTTGAAAGAGAAATTTAATATCATTCTGCTCTAAAGCTGTCGTAGGTTCATCAAGCAATATAATAGGAACCTTTGCATTAGATTTCCTAGCCAACCATACATTACGTGCAATTTCTATCATTTCCCGCTGGACAAAACTTAGTGTATTCGCATTTCTTGTTGGCACAATATCGATGTCTAATTCAGCAAGAATTTCACATGCTTCCTTTAGCATTCTTTCTTTTGATAATACACCAAAGTTCAAAAAGAATTTCTCTTGTCCAAGAAATAAATTCTCATATACAGTCATATTGTTTAGAATCGACTGCTCTTGAAATACAATCCCTATTCCATGCTTTTTTGCATCTTGAGGATTGTTGAAATATATGTCTTTACCATCAATAGATATTTTTCCCTGATCGGCTTTATAAACTCCTGCCAGAATTTTGACTAGAGTTGACTTGCCAGCCCCATTTTCACCTACTAAACCAACAATTTCATTTTCATTAATGCTCAAATTTACTTCTTGTAAAGCTTTAACATCTAAAAATGATTTTGAAATATTCACCATATTTAAAAATGGATCCATTGAATTACTTCCAATTTTCATTTAATTACTCCAATTTTTTTACGTTCAATAGTTACAGCTACGGTCAGTATAATAATCGTTCCAACTACACCTTGTTGTATATATGGACTGATACCCAATAGCACCATACCGTTTCGTAAAATAGTTAATGTTATTGCACCGATAGCCGCATGAGGAATCTTTCCTATTCCTCCCGTGATAGCAATACCGCCTATTAAAGACGCCGCTACAGCGTCAAAAAGCAATCCTATAGAATTTTTTATATCTCCTGCACCAAGTCTTGCCACAAGTAACATCCCGGCCAAACCGAACATGGCGCCTGAAATAGCAAAAACAATAATTTTTACTAAATCTATTTTTATTCCCAAATCCTTTACAATAGCTTCATCGCCGCCAATAGCTATTACATGTCGACCTAATATGGTCCTCTCACTGACAAACCAAATAAGTAAATTTATAGTTATCGCAATTACAAATAATAACGGGATGACTCCTCCTAAAAGTTTAGTAAGTGCCAACCCCCTAATTGATTGATCGGTAATAATTACCGGATAGCCTCTGGTAACCAAAATACCTACACCTGTAGCTACAGCTCCAAGACCCAAAGTTGTCATAAAGGAAGGAATTTTAAGTTTCGTAAAGACAATACCATTAAGTAAGCCAAATATTGCGCCTATTAAAATGCAGATGATAATAGAGAGTAATCCATAATCATTAGAATTGCTAAAATTCTTTACCATAAGGGCGCCGACAATACCTGTTAGCCCCGCTATCCCTTCTACTGATAGATCAATTGAACCAAGCATTAGAACAAATGTCATAGCTGTAGAGGTTAATAGTAAAATCGCTGAAAGATCAAGAATATTAGTTAAATTAGATAGAGAAAAAAAATTATGTGCCGAAAAACTGAAAATGACTATTAGACTGCACAGAGCAATGAATGAGGCTTTACCTGATATCAAGAGAGCTATTTTCTCCCTGGAATATTTCTTCAAAAAAAAGTCGTCTGTATCTTGTTTCATTTTCACTACTATCAATCTCTCCTCTTAACTTCAATTCAATACAATAAAAATTATATTAAATTACTAAATCCCAATTAACAATTAACCTAATAACCTAAGAAAAATACTTATCATTCTAAAAATAGGAGCAAGTCGGTTGACTTGCTCCTATCAGTTCAATCACTCAACACCAAGTCGATGATTATTTAGCAGTCCATTTTTCCCAGTAGTTATCATAATCATATACCGGATGGGCAGTGATATAATTTTCCATGAACCAATCAATATTCTCCGAATTTATCTGCACTGATGGGGCTTCCCACTCTCGTTTGTTCTCTGGAAGTGCAGCAACATCAATCTTCCCCATTTTAGCTGCAAGAGCGATTGCCAAACCTTCTCCAGCCTGCCATAGAGGATCTGTAGAAGCTGTAGCTACCGCTTCGCCATTTTTTATAGCTTCCAACATCTCAGGAATGGCATCAGCTCCGGCGACAGGAACTTTACCGGCAAGGCCTTTAGCTCTTAATGCCTCGAGAGAACCCATTGCCATAGAGTCATTCGCACACCATACAGCAGCCAAATCGGGATTGGCAATTAGTGCATTGGCTGTCGCATTGAATGATTTTGCTTTTTCCCAGTC
The DNA here is from genome assembly GCA_014894735.1 of Candidatus Sediminicultor sextus. Classification (GTDB taxonomy): domain Bacteria; phylum Atribacterota; class Phoenicimicrobiia; order Phoenicimicrobiales; family Phoenicimicrobiaceae; genus Sediminicultor; species Sediminicultor sextus. The sequence goes on from JADBKX010000127.1 coordinate 9,131, forward strand.
AGCAACTTCCCAACCGACAAGCTCGATCCCCGGATACTCTTTCAGTGCCTTTTGAAAGCCTTCCCAACGGCCAATAGCGGCATTGTTCCCTAACATTCCTTGAACTGCAAATACCTTACCTTTTCCGCCAATAGCATTAAACAGAGTTTTCGCTGTTTCGTATCCAGTTGTAACACTATCTATCCCGATATGGGTGACCCAGTATTTATAGTCACTGACTTTAACATCAGCAGGCTTATTCCACTGAGTTACAAAATAAACTTTATTTTTTTCGCACTCAATAGCGATTGCCAAGGCATCTTGTCCCTCATTTGGATCAATAAGGAAAACAACCTCTCCTTTTGCCCGGGCAATTAAAGCTTTAATATCATTCAATTGTTTTTCGCTTGATCCCTCACAAGCAAGAATGACCAAATTCTTCTCCTGCCCTATGGACTGAGCATACAACTTCCCGCCTTCACCAAGTGCTGCATGATAAGGGTTAGCCAAATCTCGTATCCCCACACCCAGTAAAATCGT
>JADBKX010000008.1 GCA_014894735.1 Candidatus Sediminicultor sextus
CAACCATACCTAAAGTATGTTTATGTAGTAAATGGTATTTACCTGACATATTTATGACCCCAATTATATTACCAGAGGGATCCCTAAGGGGTGCTGAAGAACAGGTCCAATAACGAGGATAAACATTATAATGTTCTGGGCCAATAATTTGTATGGGTTCCCCAGTAAAGAGAGTCATTCCTATGCTATTTGTTCCTACAATTATTTCAGATCTATTTGAACCTATCACCACTCCGACTTCCTCAGATTCTTTTAATATCTTTTTATCACCAATAATCTTAAGAATATAGCCATCTTTATCACTCAAATCTATTCTGAACCCAGAACCCCTTATCATTTTTTCTGCCATTCCCATTATAGATTGCGATGTTTTATTTAAATCTCTATTTTTGTCTAATAATACTTTTATTTCTTTATCGTTAAGTTCATTAATAGAATTTTTTAAATATGGGCTCACTTTTGCCAGCTTACATCTTTTCCATGAATTAGCAATTATTGGACGAACAACTGAGGAATCAATTTCCCCGGTTTCAATAAATCTTTTCCTGGCTTTTTCTATTTTTTTCATTTTTTTTGAATAAATTTCTGAATAAGGCATTAGAATCACCTATTTCCGCTCGTTTTTTACTCTAAATATAAAATTACTCTCGGTATTATCTGTGTCCTTGTCACGGTTTAAATATTTTTTAGCTTAAATCAACATCTTCACTCGATACCAGGGCAACGCTGGCCACCTTGTCTTCCGGTGCAAGGTTCATTATCCTAACTCCTTGTGTGCATCTTCCGGTATGACGAATCTCTTTAACCTGAACCCGGATAACAATCCCCTGTTGGCTGATCAATACCAGCTCGTCTTCTTCGCTCACCACTTTAACATCTACCACTAAACCTCTTTCTTCAGTGAGTTTAATAGACTTTAGCCCGTGGCTGCCTCGTCTCTTAAACTCTCTAAATTCCTTTAAGATGGTTCTTTTGGCAAATCCTTTCTCGGTAACTAACAATAAGTATTTATCCGTTTCTGGAGGGACTAAACTAATATTTATAAGAGAATCTTTAGCCCTTAAAATGATACCTTTCACCCCAAAGGTGCTTCTCCCCATGGACCTTATCGGGTTTCCTGAAAAACGGATAGACTTTCCATTCTCGGTAGTTAAAATAACGTCTTCATTGCCCTCGGCAAGCTTTACCCCGATTAATTCGTCTTCTGGCAAGAGACGTATGGCAATAATCCCGATATTTCTTAAGTTAGAAAAACGGGAAAGAGAAACTTTTTTTATCTTCCCTTTTTTTGTGGCCATAAACAGACACTTTTCGTTATTTTCTTCTTTTGATTCTGCCAATTCATTGCTCTCTATGGGAATAAGAGTGGTAATGTGTTCATCTTTTTCAATGCCTAATAAATTGATTGCTGCAACCCCCCGGGAAGTTCTCCCTCCCTCGGGAATCTGATATGCTCTCCTTCTATAAACTATCCCTTTGCTGGTAAAAAATAAGATATCATGGAGGTTGGTGGTGACAAACACCTGGTCTACAAGGTCTTCTAATTTAGTGGTCATCCCAATTTTACCTTTTCCTCCCCTCCTCTGTTTTCTGTAAGTACTTAAAGGAAGGCGTTTAAGGTATCCGTCCCGGGTGTAGGTGATAACAATATCCTCTAGGGTAATGAAATCTTCAATTTCGTACTCCCCTTCTTCTTCTATTATTTTAGTCCTTCTTTCATCACCGTATTTCTCCTTCATCTCCAACAGCTCATCTCTAATTATCAACATGAGCTTCTTTTCATTTTGTAATATATCTTCTAAATAAGCAATGCGTTTTATTAATTCTAAATATTCTTCTAAAATCTTTTCGGTCTCCAGAGAGGTAAGGCGCTGCAGCCTCATATCTAAAATGGCCTGTGCCTGAATATCACTCAACCCAAATCTGCTTTTCAGTTTATCGTGCGCTGTTTTTACATTATCTGATTTTTTAATAATCTGCACTACTTCATCAATATTAGACAGGGCAATTTTCAACCCTTCTAAGATGTGGGCTCTTTCTCTGGCTTTTTTTAATTCATATCTGGTTCTTCTTTCCACCACCTCTTTACGGTGGGCCAAAAAGCATTCTAACAGCTCTTTTAAATTAAAGGTTTTGGGGCGGCCTTGGGAAATTGCTAAAACATTAATCCCAAAGGTGATCTTCATCTTAGTATGCTTATATAGATTGTTCAGCACTATATCAACATTAGCACCTCTCTTTAATTCAATAACTACCCGCATCCCTTTTCTGTCTGACTCGTCCCTTAGGTTGGTAATATCGAGTATCTTTTTATCCTGAACCAGCTGGGCAATATCTCCTATTAAATTTGCTTTATTTACTTGGTAAGGGAGTTCTTTAATGATGATGCGGGGATTTTTCTTGCCTCCGTTTTTTTCGCCATCTGCCCCTTCGGTAAATACTGCAGCCTGCACTTTTATGATTCCCTTTCCGGTTTGATAGGCGCTCCTTATTCCGGTTTTGCCGCAAATGATGCCGCCGGTAGGGAAATCAGGACCTTTAATTGCAGTCATTAATTCTTGTATGGAAACTTGCGGGTCTTCGATGATCATTATTGCACCATCAACTACCTCTCCTAAATTATGAGGAGGGATGTTGGTGGCCATTCCCACGGCAATTCCCGAAGAACCGTTAAGTAATAGTTGGGGAATTTTTGCCGGCAAAACTTCCGGTTCTTTAAGAGAATTATCATAATTGGGAACAAGGTTAACCGTTTCTTTGTCTATATCAGCCAGCAATTCCTGGGCAATTTTTGACATTCGTATTTCGGTATACCTTTGGGCGGCTGCGGAGTCGCCATCTATCGAACCAAAATTTCCCTGACCATCGACCAAAGGATAACGATAGGAAAAATCCTGGGCCATTCTTACGATGGTATCATATACTGCTATATCGCCATGAGGATGGTATTTACCTATGATGTCTCCTACTATTCGTGCCGATTTTTTATAAGCCTTATCGGGCGTATTGCCCATTTTTTCCATAGAATATAATACCCGGCGATGAACCGGTTTTAATCCATCGCGGACATCAGGTAAGGCTCGACCCACTATGACACTCATGGCATAACTGAGATAGGCTTCTTTTATCTCCTCTCCGACATCAGTAAGTAAGGTCCTGCTTGAGTCTGTAAGTTCTTTTTCGCGCTCTTCTTTTTCCTCTTCGTCATTATTATCGAAATTGTCTTTTTCTTCGTCTTTCATGATTTACTCTTTCTCCAATTTATCAATTGACTAATTTAAATATCCAGTTCCTTCACTTCTAAGCCGTGTTGATATATAAAATCTTTTCTGGGCTCAACTTTGTCTCCCATTAAAACCGTAAACATGGTTTCGGCTTCTAAATCATCTTCCAGCTCTATTCTCTTTAAAATTCTGTTTCCCGGGTTCATGGTGGTCTCCCATAGCTGCTCAGGATTCATTTCTCCCAAACCTTTATACCTTTGAATTCGAGGATTGCCGTCTATCTCTTTTAACTTATCGTTTAGCTCCTGCTCGTTATATAAATAATAACTCTCTTTATTATGTTCGAGTTTATAGAGAGGGGGCTGGGCAATATAAATATTCCCTCTTTCGATTAACGGTTTCATATACCGGAAGAAAAAGGTTAAAAGCAGAGTCTTTATGTGGGCACCGTCGACGTCTGCATCAGTCATGATAATCACTTTATAATATCTTAATTTTTCAATATCTAAATCTTCCCCGATGTTTATACCTAAAGCGGTAACCATAGATCTTATTTCGTTATTATCTAATATTTTATGCAGCCGTGCTTTTTCTACATTTAAAATTTTGCCCCTTAAAGGCAGTATCGCCTGAAATCTTCTATCTCTCCCTTGTTTGGCCGAGCCTCCTGCGGAATCACCCTCTACTAAAAATATCTCTCTGAACAGGGGGTCTTTTTCCGAACAATCAGCTAATTTTCCGGGAAGAGTCCCTAATCCTAATATACCATTTTTTTGCCGGATTAGATTTCGAGCTTTTCTGGCTGCCTCCCTGGCATTTAAGGCAGAAATGGATTTATCCAGTATCTTCTTACTTATACTTGGATTCTCGTTAAGAAAATTGTTTAGGCCTTCTCCGACAACATAAGATACTATCCCCCTCACCTCACTGTTCCCCAGTTTAGTTTTAGTCTGGCCTTCGAACTGAGGATTTAATAGTTTTACACTAATTACGGCGGTCAATCCCTCTCTTACGTCATCGCCGGAAATATTGTTTTCGCCTTCTTTTAAAGATGGTTTTTTACCATTAGACAATAAATTGTTACGGGCATAATCGTTTATTACTCTGGTTATAGCGGCTTTAAATCCTGCTAAATGGGTTCCTCCTTCTTCTGTATTTATATTATTGGCAAAAGAAAGGATGTTTTCTGTATAACCGTCATTATATTGTAATGCGACCTCTACTTCTACATCATCCTTCTTCTCTGTAAAAAAGATGGGCTTTGGAAATAAAAGGTCTTTATTTTTGTTTAAATGGCTGACAAATTCGCTTATCCCTCCATTGTATTTATAAGAAGTTTCTTTATTCTCTTCCCTTTCATCTTTTAAATTAATCTTAACTCCGGCGTTTAGAAAAGCGATTTCTCTTAACCGGTGGGTAATACTATCAAAATCAAAGGTGGTGTCTTCAAGAATGGTCGGGTCAGGTTTAAAGGTAATTTTAGTCCCGGTGCGGGAAGATTTTCCTGTTTTTTTTAAGTCGGATACGGCATCCCCTCTTTCAAACCTCTGAAAAAATATTCCTGAATCTCGAGAGACCTCTACTTCCAGCCATTCCGAAAGGGCATTTACCACTGAAATACCTACTCCGTGTAGTCCGCCGGTGACCCGATATCCGCCTCCTCCAAACTTACCGCCGGCATGGAGTTTGGTTAGAACTATAGTTACCGCCGGTAACTTGGTTTCTTGGTGAATGTCAACCGGGATCCCCCGCCCATCATCAGTGACAGTAGCACTGTTATCCGGGTGGATAACCACTTCTATTGTTTTACAATAGCCGGCCATCGCTTCGTCGATACTGTTATCTACCACTTCATCTAAAAGATGATGCAATCCTCTGCTGGAAGTACTCCCGATGTACATGCTGGGCCTTTTTCTGACGGCCGCTAACCCCTCTAAGACCTGTATCTGTTTAGCGGTGTATTGATTGTCTGTATTATTAGTTTTCTTTTTTCTTTTTGGCAATAGCATAAACTCCTGTCAAAATGAAACCGCAGCTTATCGCCACGGTTTTTATTTTTATATTTTGTTGTAAAGATTTTAATTTATTATTATAAAACCTGATTAATTTTACTATATTATGGCGCTTATGTCAAAATTCGCCTCTCTCTTTATGCCTCTCTTAAATCCCTGTTTAACTGTCTTTAAACTGGGGTGTTCGGGTCTTAAACAGGATGTTAGAAATTATCTCTTCCCCCGCTTCCCGGTTGATTTTTTCAATAAGCTCTCCTTTTCTTAAATTCAGTTCATTGGCCCAAACATTGCTTTTTACAGCCAAAAAAAGGCACTGGTCCTGTATTTTAATCGGTTGGGAAGATTGAGCAATCTCCTTACCCGCCAGATTCTCCCAATTGCTAATTATTTGATACCCTTTTATCTTTTTGCTCCAGTCTTTCTCCTTGAAAAATTTTTCCAGGGCTGTTTTAAAGGGAACTATGTCTTTTTCTTTCATAAATTAATTATCTTCCCTTCTTCTATTTTAAATATCCTGCTTTTTTCTTTAATATTACTATTAAAATAATCCAGATTTATACTGGTAATAAAAGTCTGGACCTTTTTTTCGATAATTAATCCTAATAAGAAATGCCTTCTGTCTTCATCTAGTTCTGACATAACATCATCTAAAAAAAATATAGGGTAGTCCCCCTCTTTTTCCTTAATTAGTTCTAGTTCGGATAATTTCAAAGATAAAACAACTGTTCGTTGCTGGCCTTGTGAGCCGTAAGAGGCGATATTAAACCCGTTGATATATACTGAAAAATCATCCCGGTGAGGGCCGCACAAGGTGGTTCTCTGTTCTGCCTCTTTCTCTCTGTGTTCCTCTAATCTATCTTTAAATTCTTTGTTTATCAAAGAAATGTTTTCTTCCTGGTCTTTTAATATATTGCTTTGGTAGGTTAGTTCTATATTTTCTTTCTCTTTGGTAATTTTTTGATGAAATTTATGAGCCAGGCGGTTTATCTTTTTTATAAATTTAATTCTGGTTAAAATTAAAAAAGATCCCCTCTCTATCAGCCGGGGATCCCATATAAGAAGTTTTTCTTTCTTCTTTTTTTGATTAATTTCTTTCTTTAGTATATTGTTGCGATGTCCTAAAATTCTATAATATTCTGAAAGATATTTATAATATAAGGGGTAAATTTGGGAGATCTGCTCATCTAAAAATTTTCTTCTTAAAGAAGGGGCGCCTTTTATTATCTGTAGGTGCTCGGGAGAAAACACCACTCCTTTAAATTCTTTATTTAAAGCAGCTTTTTTTTGAATATTTTGGTTTATTTTTATTGTTTTAATCAGTGTGTTTTTATAAAAATCCTCTGACTTCTTCTCTAGGGCTAGGGCTATTTGAACATTTTCGTCATCTTTATTTATTTCTCCAAATAGATAGGCACTTTCATTGTCCCACTTTATTACTTCCCTGTCCTCTTTCGTTCTGTAAGAGTGTCCTTTGATTATTAAGTTCAACCCTTCTAATAAGTTAGTCTTCCCCTGGGCGTTATTTCCGATAAAAATATTAAGATTGGGATCAAGATCTAGGGATAGGTTAGAAAAATTTCTGTAGTTTTTCAATCTTACTTTTTTGAAATACAACTTCTTCTTTTCCCTTTCTACGTTTATATATTAAATATAGTATATCGTAAAGAAGAAACATTGTATAGTGCGGAAAGATTCGTATCTCGGTATTTGATTAGCCGGTCGGTTAGTTAGTTAAAGGGTTAATGCTGGATCAGGGCAAGGGGCACGATTCATTGAACCCGCCTGAAATAATTATCAAATAAATCGGGCCGGATAAATCCGGCCCCCACAAAAACTATAAACCTGTTATTCTGCACTAACGACTATTCAGTATTCACTATCGACTAATTAATTTAATCTGTCCTTACCGGCATTAAAACATAAACATAGTTTTTGTCTTCATCTGGGGTAATAATTGCCGGATTAAGCGGGTCATTTAGTTTTATTATAGTGTTTTCCTTTTTTATTATCTTTAATACATCTAAAATATAATCGGTATTAAAAGTTATAGTAATATCTTCTCCTTTTTTAAAACTGGAAATCTTTTCAGAGGCTTCTCCAATGCTCGGGCTTTCTGCTTTTAAAATTATTTCACATATTTCCTCTTTTTGGCTATTTTCTTTATTGACTACTTCTACTTTTACGGTTTTTAAATCTTCCCTTACAAAAAGGGCTATTCTTTCCATTTTATTCCTAAATTCCTCAGTGTTTATTTTTATTTCGGTTTTAAAAGAATCTGGAATAATCTGGTGATAATTAGGAAATTGACCTTCTATTAATCGAGAATATATTCTTATACTGTTCTTTTGGCCATCGGGAAATAAAATAAACATTATCTGTTTTTCCCCAAATCTGATTTCCACAAATACTTCCTCATCTTCTAAAAGGAGTCTGGATAATTCTGATAGAGCCCGATAAGGAATTATAACTTCTATTAATTCGTCTGCAGTTGTTTTTTCTATATTAATTACTTTAATATTTTTAAGAGATAGTCTGTGGCTGTCGGTAGTAACTACTTCAATCTTATTATCTATTATTTTAAATAGGACTCCATTTAAAAAAGTTTTACTCTCATCCCGGGACGTGGAAAATATAACTTGTTGAATGGTCTCTTTAAATAGTTTTTGAGTCATTTTAATTTTGGCTTTTACCTTTATTTCCGGAAAATTAGAAAATTCTTCTGCGGAAAAACCTAAAATTTTATAATTAGAACTATTTTCTTTAACGGTAGTGATATTATTGTCTGAACATTCTATCTCTATTTTTCCCTCGGGAAACTTTTTAATTAATTCACTTATTATTCTGCTGGGGATAACTGTAGAACCGGTCTCAATAACCTGGGCTGGAATGTAACAATCTATCCCAATTTCTAAATCAGTAGCAAATAGATGGACTTTATTATCCTCATTCGCTTCAAAAAGTATTCCGTTATAGATAGGTAACCCAATTCTGCTGGATATTCCTTTTTGTACTGTTTGAATCCCATATAGTAAACTTTCTTGAGAACAGACAATTTTCATATTTCTACTCCTTTACTCTAAATAATTAAATATAAATATAGTATTATTAGTAATAGTATTGTTAAAACTGGGGAAAGAAAAATAAATCTTAATATTTTATTACAAACACCCTGTGGATAAAACCAGGGATAAAATTTTTAGATATTAACAGATTCCCCATTTTTTATTTTTAATTTTAAAAAATTATCTAATAACTAAAAGTTTTTAACATATTATTAAAAGGTTATTAACAATTAGCCCTTTTTAATATTTAAAATTAAATTATTTATAATACCTTTAAAATTATTATCTTTTTTAATTTTATTTTTAATTTTATTACAAGAATGAATAATAGTGGTGTGGTCTTTTCCCCCAAAAGCTCCCCCGATTGAAGTCAAAGAAAGGTCAGTTAATTCCCGGGAAAGATAGATAGCCACCTGTCTGGCCAGAACAACATCTTTGGTCCTTTTTTTAGACAACAAAGAATTAACTTTAATAGTATAATAATCTGCTACCGATTTTTGAATCTGATCAATAGAAATTTTTTTATTTTCTAAGGGGATAATATCTTTTAATATATTCTGGGCTAAAGAAACAGACAATTCCTTTTTATTGAAAGTAGAAAAGGCAACTAATTTAGTCAAAGCCCCTTCTAATTGTCTGATATTGGAAGAAATCTTTTCAGCGATAAACGCGATTACTTCAGCAGGCACATTTAAATTTTCTGCCTGGGCCTTTTTTCTTAAAATGGCAATACGGGTCTCAAGATCAGGAGGCTGAATATCGGTGGTTAATCCCCATTCAAAACGAGATCTTAAACGTTCTTCTAAAGTAGTAATATCTTTTGGGGGGCAGTCGCTGGTAATTGCTATCTGTTTATTAGACTCATATAAAGTATTAAAAGTATGAAAAAACTCTTCCTGGGTCCTCTCCTTCCCGGCCAAAAACTGTATGTCATCAATTAATAAAATATCTACATTGCGGTACTTATCGCGAAAGGCAACAGTACGGTCATCTTTTATAGAATTAATCAGCTCATTGGTAAATTTTTCTGATGATATATATAATACCTTAGCTTTGGGGTTATGCTGTATTATATAATTACCGATAGCTTGCATCAAGTGAGTTTTACCTACCCCCACCACCCCATATACAAAAAGCGGATTATAGGCTTTTGCCGGGGACTGGGCTACTGCCAGGCAGGCTGCGTGGGCAAAGCGGTTGTCGTTCCCTATCACAAAACTGTCGAAAGTATACCTTGGGTTTAAATCAAGGTTGTCATTTTTTATCATATTTTCTGATTTTTTTATTTTCTTTTCAGGA
>JADBKX010000152.1:0-2331 GCA_014894735.1 Candidatus Sediminicultor sextus
AATCCTTCTAAGGTTAAGATAATTGGTGCTCAGAGTGTATTAGAAAATATAAAAAAGATAATTTGTGCTATTGATATTTCCGGAATAAAGGAAGATCTGAGCAGAAAACTAACAGTAAAAACAGTTGATGTAAACGGAAATGAAATTAAAGAAGTAAAGATTGAACCGGATATAGTGGAAGTATCAATTTCTTTAACTCGTGGGTATCCCGAAAAGCAATTAACAGTAAAACCAAAAATAATCGGGAAACCAGCTCCGGGCTATTATATTTCTGAAATATTATCTGATCCCGATGATATAAAGATTTTTGGTGATTATTCTAAAATAAGTAATATTGAATTTTTAGAGACTATTGCCATTGATGTAAGTGGAATTACCAAGACTCTTTCAGTGAAAGTCCCACCTGCCTTAGAAGAAGGATTAAATATAGTGGAGGGTGAGGTTGAACTAATAGAGGTAACCATACAAGTTAAGGAAGCCATAATCCAGAAAATCCTAAAAAATATTTCAGTTGTACCTCAGAATTTCTCTCCCTTTGTGCCTTATGAAATAAAACCAAAGGTAGTTGATATAACTGTCGAAGGGAAAAATATGTTAGTTGACAAATTACAAGCAGAAGACGTAAAAGCCTATGTGAAATTTACGGATGATTTTAGGAAAGAGCAGATGGTAAAAGTTCAAGTAGATCTTCCCGAAGGAATTTCTTTAATTAAAGTTGAGCCAGAAGAAGTAACGGTGTTGATTGGTAAATAAGTATATAGTATATGGTATATAGTATATAGTAAAGAAATAATAAGATGGTAAGTAGAATTCAGAAGTCAGAAGCCAGGAGTCCGATGTAGGAGCACGATGCATCGTGCCCAAAGGTACCAGAGAATAAAAAAAGATAGATTCCCGTTTTCACGAGGACAAGCCCGCCTGTCTCTGAATTTGTCAACTATTCGCTAGGATTCTAACGACTATTCACTAACGACTAATAAAGGGGTAGTTTATGAAAAAATTATTTGGAACTGATGGGATAAGAGGGATTGCTAATAAAGAGCCTATAACTGCTGAGACGGTCTTTCATATAGGAAGAACCGGGGCATATTTATTTAAAGATGAAGCTAATCCTAGGATATTAATTGGTAAAGATACTAGAATTTCGGGGGATATGTTAGAAGCTGCTTTAATAGCAGGAATATGTTCAGCAGGTGTAGATGTCCTAAGAGTGGGAATAGTACCTACCCCCGTAGTAGCTTACCTAACCAGAGTTTACCATGCTAATTGCGGTATAGTTATTTCTGCTTCACATAATCCCTTCGATCACAATGGCATTAAATATATTAGAGGGGATGGTTTTAAGTTTTCTGATTCAGAAGAAGAAGAGATAGAGAGAATATATTTTAAAAATCATTCAAGCGATGAATGGCCTACCAAGAAAAATATTGGCAGGGTAAAAGAATTAGCTGGAGCAATAGAAAGATATATTGATTACATTAAAAATACCCTTCCCCCAAAATTTACACTTAAGAGATATAAAATCGTTTTAGATTGTGCCAATGGTGCTTCTTTTATGATTGCCCCCCGTGTTTTTGCAGAATTAGGAGCCGAGATGATTACTATAAACGATAAACCCAATGGTACTAATATAAATTTTAATTGTGGTTCAGTATATCCTGCTTCTTTAAGAGAAGAAGTTTTAAGACAAAAAGCAAATTTAGGTTTTTCTTATGATGGAGATGCAGATAGAGTTATCGCTGTAGATGAAAAGGGAAACATTGTAGATGGAGATCAAATAATGGCAATTTGTGCTTTAAATCTTATCAAGAAAACCCAGTTGCCCAATAAAACGGTAGTAACTACTTTAATGAGTAATATTAGCTTTGATAAGGCTATAGAAAAAGCGGGAGGAAAAGTGATAAGAACTAATATCGGTGACCGTTATGTATTGGAAATGATGAAGAAAGTTAAGACAGTATTGGGAGGGGAACAATCAGGTCATATTATTTTTTCGCGATATAGTACTACCGGGGATGGATTGTTAACTTCTCTACAGCTTATGAAGGTTCTTCTGGAAGAAGAAAAACCCCTATCTAATCTGGCTTCAGTAATGGAAAAATATCCTCAGATTATTTTGAATTATGAGGTTAAAGATAAAGAACGATTCTTTAAAAATGTTTGCATAAAAAAATTTATTAAAGAAATAGAAAATGAACTTGATGGAAAAGGTAGAATTTTTGTCCGAGCATCTGGTACTGAACCATTAATTAGAATATTATTAGAAGGAGAAGATAAAAATAAATTAGAGAAAATATCCCAGGATCTAAGAGAGGTGATTGAAAAGGAAGA
>JADBKX010000152.1:2431-9477 GCA_014894735.1 Candidatus Sediminicultor sextus
AAAACTTGTGAGTAATTGCAAGCACAAAAAGGTTTTTATGGCAAAATAAATCCATTCTTAAGTATTCTTACAAAGGTTTTTCTATTCTAGCACAGACAGTTTTTTTAAAAGATAACGCAAAGCTAAAAGTGCAAAGTGTAAAATAAAACTCAAAACTCAAAATTATGAAAAAAGTTTTAAATTTTTAATTATAATTTTTAGTTTTTCGCTTTAAACCCTAAGTTTTAGCTAGGTTATAATACAATTGCTTAAAAAAGTTCTTAGATATTAAGGTATTTATTGTAGAAGTAGAAACAGTGGAGAACCCTATTATCTTTCTAAATGGATTGGTAATAGGGTATTTATTTTTAAAAAGCAAATATTTAATTTAAGAAAGGATTAAAAAATGTGTGGAATAATTGGATATATTGGTTCAAAAGAAGCAGTACCCATTTTGTTAGATGGATTAAAGAAATTAGAATATCGGGGATATGATTCTGCAGGTATTGCTGTATTGAAAGATAATAAAATTAAAATAGTAAAATGTAAAGGAAAGGTAGCCAAATTAGAAAATTTATTAGAAAAAGATGCCCCGAAAGGTAATATAGGATTAGGACATACCAGATGGGCTACCCACGGGAAACCTAACGATATAAATGCGCATCCTCACAATGGATGTAATTCAGAAATAGTGGTAGTGCATAATGGTATTATAGAGAACTATATGTCTTTAAGAGAAAGATTAATTTTGGAAGGGCATAACTTTATATCTGAAACAGATACCGAGGTTCTTCCCCATTTGATAGAAAGTAATTATCACAATGATTTTACTTTAGCAGTAAAGGAATCTTTAAAAGAAATAGAAGGTTCTTACGCTATCGGAGTTATTTCTACTCGTGATCCGGGAAAAATTGTCGCTTCACGTTGCGGGAGCCCCTTGATTATCGGAATAGGAGAAGGAGAAATGTTTTTAGCTTCTGATATCCCCGCTTTACTTATTTATACCAATAGGGTAATCTTTTTGGAAGAAAGAGAAATTGCTACTATAACCAAAGATGGAGTAGAGATAATTAATTCCAAAGGTAAAATTTTACATAAAAAAGTAATAAATATTGATTGGGGTGAAGAGATGATAGAAAAGAGTGGATATAAACATTTTATGCTAAAAGAAATTTTTCAAGAAACTATGGTTATTCGTAATAATTTAGAAGGTAGAATTAATTTGTCTACAAAAACACTGCAACCTGAAAACCTACCTCTTCCTTTAGATAGAATTAAGGAAATAGAAAGAATATCTATTTTGGCTTGCGGGTCTTCTTATTATACGGCTTTAGCGGGTAAATATATTTTTGAGGAGTTAACTGGTATTCCGGTAGAGGTGGATTATAGTTCTGAATTTAGATACAGAAAAATATTACTGGGCAAAAAAGATCTAGCTATTCTGATATCTCAATCAGGAGAAACTGCGGATACCCTAGCTGCTTTAAGAGCTTGCCGGAAAGCTGGTTCTTACATATTGGCTCTTACTAATGTAAGGGGAAGTGCTATCAGTCGGGAAGCAGATAGTGTAATGTATATTAAGGCGGGTCCGGAAATAGGTGTGGCCACCACAAAAGCTTTTGTTAGTCAATTAATGTGCCTTTACATACTATCTCTCTATTTTGCTCAAGTTAGGAAAACTCTTGATTTATCGGAGATTAATAAAATAATTTCCGAGTTAATAAAGATTCCTCAAATGGTCGAGATTATCTTGCTTAAGGAACCAGAAATTATAAAATTAAGTGAAGAATTTCATAAATATCATAATTTTCTTTATCTGGGGCGAGGGATTAATTATCCTATTGCTTTAGAGGGGGCTTTAAAACTTAAAGAGATTTCTTATATTCATGCTGAAGGGTATGCAGCAGGAGAGATGAAACACGGCCCTATTGCTCTTTTAGATAAGACTTTTCCTGTAGTGGTAATCGTACCCCAGGATAAAGTTTATACTAAAGTGATTAATAATATAAAGGAAGTTAAAGCTCGAGATACTCTGGTATTAGCCATTGCTACAGAAGGTGATAAAGAAATTATCAATATAGCAGATAAAGTTATTTATATCCCTAAAACTTTGGATATACTATATCCTATTCTATCGGTTATACCTTTACAATTATTTGCATATCACATTGCTGACAGATTGGGATGCGATGTAGATAAACCGAGAAATTTGGCTAAAAGCGTTACCGTGGAATAAAAACAGGAAAGAATAGTATTTTATTGGTTATTGCTCGTGTAAACTTTGATAGGACAGTAAGATAAAGAAAGGAAGAGTAATTTTCTTGTATTTTCTATATTATTTTTTTATGAATCTTTTCTTTTTTTTTACGAAGTACAGGATATTCGATACGTAATACGAATAATAATCTATTTTGTAAAATTATTAGAGAAAGAGTATAATTGTAAAAACGTATTAAAAAAACTTTGAGGAGGAAGATATAAATGGAAAAAATGACCAAAGAAATGATTTTAAATAAGGCTAAAGAGCTAAATATAAAATTTATAAGATTGAGATTTACCGATATTTTGGGAATGCCTAAGAATGTAGAAATTCCGATAAGAGAACTGAAAAAAGCCCTTAATGGGGAGATTATGTTCGACGGCTCTTCTATCCAGGGTTTTGTGCGGATTGAAGAATCAGATATGTTTTTAAAACCAGATTACTCTACTTTTATGGTAAACCCATGGGAAGAAGAAAAAGATGTTGCTCGAATTACCTGTGATGTCTATAATCCTGATGGTTCGCCCTTTGATGGTTGCCCCCGAACTAACCTAAAGAGAGTGCTAAGAGAAGTAGAAGAGATGGGATTTACCACTAACTTTGGACCAGAGATGGAATTTTTTCTATTTTTTAGAAATGAGGGAGGAGAAGCGACTACCAAGACTCATGACCGAGGAGGGTACTTCGATCTTTTACCTGTTGATTTAGGGGAAGAAGCGAGAAGGGATATGGTAATATCCTTGGAAAAATTGGGATTTGAAATTGAGGCCTCACATCACGAAGTTGCTCCCGGTCAGCATGAGATTGATTTCAGGTATTGCGATGCTCTCACTGCTGCCGATAGAATAATGACTTTAAAACTCACCGGTAAAACCATAGCTTTAAAACATAATTTACATGTTACCTTTATGCCCAAGCCTGTTTTCGGAATAAATGGTTCTGGTATGCACACTCATATTTCACTATTAAAAAATGGTAAGAATGTCTTTTATGACCCAAAGGGAAAATGTGAACTGAGCAAAGAAGCCTTATATTTTATAGGTGGATTATTAAGACATGCCAAAGGTTTTACCGCTATTACCAATCCTTTGGTAAATTCTTATAAGAGGTTAACTCCTGGTTACGAAGCGCCGGTTTATATTGCCTGGTCAGAGAGAAATCGCAGCCCTTTAATTAGAGTACCGGCAGCTAGAGGAGAAGGTGCTAGAGCTGAGCTGAGAAGTCCTGATCCATCCTGTAACCCTTATTTGGCTTTTGCAGTAATTCTAAAAGCAGGAATAGATGGAATTAAAAATCAGATTGATCCGGGAGAGCCGGTAAGTCAAAATATTTACACTATGAGTAAAGAGGAGAAAAAATCTCTGGGTATTGAAAGTTTACCTTCTACTTTGAACGAAGCTTTGCTAGAATTAGATAAGGACGAAGTAATAAAATCTGCTTTAACTAATCATATTTTAGAAAATTATATCGATGCCAAGAGAGAAGAATGGGAAAGTTATCGAATTCGAGTTCACCAGTGGGAATTGGATAGATATTTGATGATTTATTAATTGCAAGCGTGTAGAAATACAGCAATGAGTAGTATGTAATGAGAAATGAGCTTATATTTTAAAGTTTACAAAAACAGATTACTTGTCACATATTACAAATCATACAACTTGCTTACAAAAGCTGTGTAACTAGCAAACCAAATAACCAACTAACTATCTAACTAAACGTATTAGCTGTACGCTATAATATATCTAATATTAAATGCGAAATACAATATAAGAAAAAAACTTTAAATTCTTTAATTTATATGCTGGAGGTGAAAATTATTAGTAATTATCAGTTAAAAAAAATTGATTTAAGAAGTGATACAGTTACCTTACCAACTGATGAGATGCGAGATGCTATGAAAAATGCAAAAGTGGGAGACGATGTTTACCAAGAGGACCCTACCGTTAATCGATTGGAAGAATTGGCTGCAAAAAAAATTGGGAAAGAAGCAGCGTTATTTGTACCCAGTGGCACTATGGGTAATCTTATTGCGATATTGACTCATTGCCAAAGAGGAGATGAAGTAATTTTAGAGAGGGACTCCCATATTTATTATTACGAGGTAGGCGGTATGTCGGCAGTAGCAGGAGTGATACCACGGTTGATTGTCGGGGATAAAGGAATTCCTGATACTCAGGATATTAAAATGGCCTTGAGGGGTGAAAATCTTCATTACCCTAAGACAACTTTAATCTGTCTGGAAAATACTCATAATCGAGCAGGTGGAACAATTATCCCACCGAAAGTAACCGAAGAAATCTGCCAATTAGCCCATCAACGGAATATTCCAATTCATTTAGACGGTGCTCGAATATTTAATGCCGCCATCGCATTAAATATTGAACCCGTTCTTCTCGCTAAAAATGTTGATTCAGTGATGTTCTGTCTTTCCAAAGGTTTAAGTGCTCCGGTAGGGTCAATTTTGGCCGGTTCAAAGGAATTTATTAAAAGAGCACGTAAAAATAGAAAGATGCTGGGTGGAGGGATGAGGCAGGCAGGTATTTTGGCAGCAGCTGGTATAATTGCCCTTGAAAAAATGGTAGATAGATTAAAAGAAGACCACAAAAACGCCCGTATTTTAGGTGAAGGTTTAGCTGATATAGGTGGAATAAAAGTTGATTTAGAAACAGTTCAAACTAATATGGTCTGTTTCGACCTTAATGAATCTGGTATGGATACTTGCCAATTTTTACCAAAGTTGGCAGAATATAATATATTGGGTTCACCGCGACCACCTACCAAAGTTCGTTTGGTTACTCATTACGGAATTAGTGAAAATGATATTTATGCCACTATAAAGACGATAAAAGAAATAGTCAGAAATTAGTATATAGTATTCCATTCTAGCGGATAGCGTTTAGCATATAGAAGTATAGTATCGAGTATCAAGTATCGAGTATATAGCTAAGAAAATAAGAAACAGAAGTAGAAAAAGATATCGTCTCAAAGCAACTAATAAAGCGGCAAATCAGGTAACTGGCTAACGGTTAATATATAGTATATCGTGAGAAATTTAGAATCAAGTAGTTAGAATAAAAATAAATCTAAATTAAAAAGAAAAAAATATCGGAATATTTACGAGATACGCAATATGCAATACGCGATGCGATACACTAACGACTATTCACTAACGACTAATTACAGGGAGGTTTTACTTTTGCAAGGTTTACCAGGATATAAAAACTGTTTTGTTTGTGGGAAAGATAATCCCATCGGTTTAAACATTGCTTTTTTTAGAGATCAGGATAAAATTAAAGCGGAGTTTATTCCCGAACCAAAACATCAAGGCTTTAAAGGAATTGTTCACGGAGGAATATTATTTTCTATTTTAGATGAGATAATGGGTAGAACTGCAATCATAACTAAGGATGTTATCACTATGACCGTAGAAATAAACATCAAATACAGAAAAAAAGCCCTGGTAGGTGAAAAAATTATCTTTACCGCACAGATGACTAAAGATTTAGGCAGAATGATTGAGGCTCAAGCGGAAGCTCGTTCGCAAGATGGCACTTTATTAACCGAGGCAAAGGGGAAATTTATAGCTATATCTAAAGAGATGCAGAGAGAAGTAGAGGAATATTGCAATTCTTAGATTAATTTAAAACTATTGTTAGATAAAATCAATTTAAAAAATATTAGATTACTAATAAATGGGAGTAAACGATGTTTTTTGCTAAACTAGTAATATTATTTTTAATAGTACCAGTAACAGAACTGTATATTCTAATTGAAGTGGGGAAAAAGATAGGGAGTCTAACTACAATTGGTGTAATCATCTTAACCGGGACCATTGGAGCATACCTGGTAAAAAGTCAAGGGTTTATGATTTTAAGGAAGATTCAGGTTGATTTAAATGAGGGAATCATGCCAGGGGACAGCTTAATTCAGGGAGCAATTATCCTAGCCGGAGGGATATTGCTTCTTACTCCCGGTTTTGTTACAGATATATTAGGTTTTATTTTTTTAATGCCCGTTAGCAGAAACATAGTTAAAAAATATTTATTAAAATGGTTAAAAGGAAAGATAAAAGAAGGCAATTTTTATTATAGAGAGTTTTAAAAATACTTATTCATTTACAGCTAAAAAATAGTAAGAAAAAGGAATAATATTATTGATTATAGGTTGTGGAATAGATTTAGTTAAAATAGAAAGAATAGAAAAAATAATGAAAAAGTGGGGAGATAATTTTATTTTCAGGATATTTACCTCCCTGGAGAAAGAATATTGTGAAAAAAAGAAGGGCAACAAATATCAATCTTATGCCGGAAAATTTGCTGCCAAAGAAGCACTATTAAAAGCATTGGGATTAGGATTAAGAGAGGCTAATTGGAAAGAGATTGAAATAAAAAATGATGAACTAGGGCAACCATTCATAGATACATCTGGAAAATTAAAAAATATCGCTTCAATAAAAGGAGTTAGCAAATATTTTATTAGCATTTCTCACGCCAAAGAATATGCTATTGCCCAAGTAATACTGGAGAGTCTATTTGATAAGTGAAAATTAATACTGATTCGTATCTTTTTAGTTAGCTAGTTGATTTGTTACTGGGAACAAATTCGTATCTCGTATCTCGCAAAGAAGCCAGAATTCAGTAGTCAGAATTTAGAATAAAAATAAACCTAAGCTAAAAAAGTAAAAAATTACGGAATCTTTACTCAATACTGGATACGCAATACTCGATACGATACACTAACGACTAATCTAATGGGAGTTATCTTATGAAGGTAGTTACCAGTCAGCAAATGAGAGAAATTGATCGCA
>JADBKX010000166.1 GCA_014894735.1 Candidatus Sediminicultor sextus
ACTGGTTTTACCAATGATGATACAGCGTATAAAAGCACATCCCAATGTCAGGGCAGATATAGGCAAAGTCGCACTGCAGCGTGGACCTGTTGTTTATTGTCTTGAAGAGATTGATAATGGGTCGAGTTTACACGAAATTGTGCTACCTCATAAATCTGAATTAAAGTCAGAGTTTGATGATAATTTACTGGGCGGGATAACAGTTATAACTGCTGAAGCACAAAGATATAATTCACCATGGGAGGATGAACTGTACAAAGCCAATGTAGAGTCACAATACCGACCTGTTACTGTAAAATTTATACCATATTATGCCTGGGCAAACCGTACCTCTGGTGAAATGATGGTATGGATTACTGAGAGATAAAACTTAACCGTTTCAGTGACTTGCCAATTGCTATTTCAAGAAAAATATAGAGCAGTAAATACCATAGTTTAAAAAAGCCAAGATAGAAGGTATGATTGCTGTAAGATATAATGAATTTTATTTATAATAGGAGTTAAAATGTCAAACTTAAAAAAAGCTACAATGGTGTTAGATAAGGAATATAAAATTGGTGAGGCTGATAAACGTATTTATGGTTCTTTTATTGAACATCTAGGACGTGCAGTCTATGGAGGAATTTATGAACCCGGTCACCCCAAAGCAGATGAACTTGGTTTTCGTAAAGACGTTATAGATTTGGTGAAAGAATTACGAGTTCCCATTATCCGTTATCCTGGTGGTAATTTTGTTTCCGGATATAACTGGGAGGACGGGGTTGGTCCAAAGGAAAAAAGAAAAAGAAAATTAGAACTTGCCTGGAGAACTATTGAAACCAATCAGGTGGGAATCAATGAATTTATGGAATGGTCAAAACGAGTTAATACGGAAGTGATGATGGCTGTAAATTTAGGAACAAGGGGAGTAGATGAAGCGAGAAATCTTGTTGAGTATTGTAACCATCCAGAAGGAAGTTATTATAGTGATCTACGAATAGAACACGGTTATAAAAAGCCCTATAAAGTAAAAACCTGGTGTCTGGGTAATGAAATGGATGGACCCTGGCAGATTGGTCACAAGACTGCAGAAGAATATGGTCGTTTGGCGTGTGAAACTGCAAAGGTAATGAAATGGGTTGACCCTACCATCGAATTAGTAGCCTGTGGGAGTTCCCATAAATTTATGGATACCTATCCAAAATGGGAATCCACTGTGCTAGAGCACACCTATGAAAATGTAGATTATATTTCTCTCCATAATTACTATGGAAACCCTGAAAATGATACTCCTAACTATTTGGCAAAATCACTTGACATGGATGCTTTTATCAAATCGGTGATCGCTACCTGTGATTATATAAAAGCTAAAAAGAGAAGTAAAAAAACCATTAATCTTTCTTTTGATGAATGGAATGTGTGGTTTCATTCGATAGAGCAGGATAAAAAAATTGAACCTTGGTCTATCGCGCCACCGCAATTAGAAGATGCGTATAACCTGGAAGATGCTTTGTTAGTAGGAAGTTTGTTGATTACTCTTCTTAAAAATGCAAATCGTGTAAAGATAGCATGTTTAGCTCAACTAGTTAATGTTATTGCCCCTATTATGACTGAAAACGGTGGGAAAGCATGGCGTCAGACGATTTTTTATCCCTATATGCATGCTTCAATATATGGAAGAGGATATGTTTTAAATCCACTTGTAAAATCACCAAAATATGATAGTAAAGACTATACAGATGTACCTGTGTTGGATTCTGTTGCAGTGGTGGATGAAGAAAAAGATGAAATTACCATTTTTGCGGTAAACAAAGATATGAAAGACACCCTTAATATTCATTGTGATATAAGGGGGTTTGTAGACTGTAAACTTATAGAACATATTGTACTCCAAAACGATGATGTTAAAATAATAAACTCGAAAGATCACCCATTCAGGGTTGTACCGCAGTTTAAAAATGATGTTGTTGTAGAAAAAGATTGCTTAAATGTTTTGCTGCCAAAGCTATCCTGGAACGTAATAAGATTATCAATAAAACAAAATTGATAGAGATGATGAGCACTTTAATAAATTGTCAGATAGGTAGGGCCAGTACTACGTGCAAATAGAACTGTACCATAGCTATTTAAGTTAGAGAAAGTTTTAAACAGAAATAGAGACAAGAAGAGTGGAAAATTTGGCTGTACAGATTGGCATCAGTGAGGTAGTATTAATGCAAATACATAAGAAAATAATTATAAAAGAAGATGGTCGTTATTTGATTTATTATACTTTTACTGAAGAGGAAAAGGAGGACAAGGGTGTTAGAACTGAGATGGAATCCAATTTTGACACAATGGATAATAGTAGCCACTCATCGCCAAGACAGGACCTATAAACCCCCAAAAGATTATTGCCCTCTCTGTCCTACAAAAAGAGGTGGTTTACCTACAGAAGTACCAGATGAAGATTTTGATATTGTGGTTTTTGAAAATAAATTTCCCTCTTTGCAAAAAGGGCTATCAGAAATAGAAGAAGTAGAATCTGAATTTTTTAAGCACGACAAGGCTCAGGGGATTTGTGAGGTCGTTCTATTTACTTCGGAACATAATGTAGTTATGTCCAGAGAACCTTTGGGCAGGTATATTAAATTAGTAAAAGTTTGGAGAGATAGATATCAGGAACTGGGACAGAGAGAATTTATTGATTATGTCTATATCTTTGAGAATAAAGGTGAAGAAGTAGGAGTTACCCTCGAGCACCCTCATGGGCAGATATATGCTTATCCTTTTATTCCGCCGATAATAGAAAGAGAACTTGCATCGAGTAAGGAACATCTCCACAAAAAGAAGGAATGTCTATTCTGTCGGGTAATAAGAGAGGAAAAAAGTGATGGTCGTAGAATTATAACCAGTAATGATTCTTTTACAGCTTTTATTCCCTTCTTTGCCCGTTATGCCTATGAGGTTCATATCTATGCTAATCGACATTTGCCTTCTTTTAATGATTTTTACGAAAAAGAAGAAAAGGATTTAGCAGCAATTTTAAAAGATATCTTAATGATATATGATAATCTTTTTGGTTTTGTTTTTCCTTATGTTATGGCCATTCACCAACAACCAACCGATGGGACTGGGAGGGATTACTCTCATTTTCATATTGAATTTTATCCACCCCATAGGACCAAGGACAAATTAAAGTATCTAGCCGGAAGTGAAGTGGGGGCAGGGACATTTATTAATGATTCATTAGCTGAAGAAAAAGCAAAAGAGTTGAGAAAGATTAAGAGGAGATTTTAGTGCAAGATTTGAATAAATTGTGGAAGATATTTAATGAAAAATTTGCTGATACTGGTTTGATTAAAGGAGCTTTTTCTGCACCCGGTAGGGTTAATCTAATCGGAGAACATACCGATTATAATGAGGGCTTCGTTTTGCCGATGGCTATTGAAAAAAAGATAATCATGTTAGGGCAATTGAGAAATGATCGGCTGGTTCAGGTTTTTGATCTCGGCTATAAAGTCGAAGCTAAATTTTCTTTAGATGATTTAACTCCTATTAAAAAAGATAAATGGGCTAATTATTTGATGGGTGTAATTGATGAAATACAGAAGGCAGGATACATTTTACAAGGAGCAAATATTATTTTTAGAAGTGATATTCCTCAGAAAGCAGGATTGAGTTCTTCTGCTGCTTTAGAGGTGGTTACTGCCCTAACTATGTCTGAACTAAATTCACTAAAGATTGAACCTGTAAAAATGGCTCGTCTCTGTCAACAGGCAGAGAATAATTTTGTCGGTGTTGCTTGCGGGATTATGGATCAATATATATCTGTATTGGGCAAAAAAGGTTGTGCCTTGATGATTGATTGCAGGAGTAATAAATATGAACTGGTACCTTTTACTGATAAGAATTATAAGATAGTTATCTGTAATTCAAAGGTAGAACGTGGTTTGGTAGATTCAAAGTATAATCAAAGAAGGAAAGAGTGTAAGCAAGCTACTGAATTTTTTGCAGACCATTTAGAGCGAAAAATTTCAGCTTTAAGGGATGTAACCATAAACGATCTTGATAGGTTTGGTACTAAACTTCCGGATCCGATTTTTCGCCGGGCCAGACATATAATTACAGAGAATAACCGGGTTCTAACCAGCATGGGAGCCTTAAAAAATAATGATTTTGCTGCCTTTGGCCAATTAATGGTCGAATCTCATCAGAGTTTAAGAGATGATTATGAGGTTAGCTGCCCTGAATTAGATTTACTGGTTGATCTTGCTTTAAACGAAGAAGGGATTCTTGGAGCGAGAATGACTGGAGCAGGTTTCGGCGGTTGTACTATAAATTTAACGAAAAAAGCTTATTTAGAGCATTTTATAGAAGTCATAAGTGAAAAATATAAAAAAAAGGCAGGAATAATACCTGAAATATATGTAAGCAGTCCTACTGCTGGAGCAAAAATGATTAAAGAGGGTAATAAAAATGGATGAAATAGAGATTAAGCAAGAAAGAATGATAAGATTATATTGCCTGGTGAGATAGAAAGATATAGGTCGCTGGGAGGGGAAACAGCCAAGATGATGACTGAGGTATGTAGAGCGATTAAAACTGGTGATATAGAAAATGAAGTGAGGGGCCGGCTGGCTCAGAACCAGGCCGGGTATTTTAGTTGAGGGATAAAAGAGAAAGTAGGGGGGTATTGTACCCCTTACTAATAAAGGAGGTGAAAAAGGAGTAACGATTTTTGTTAGCACTTTGTATTCAGGTTGCTATAGTGAGGTTATTGCTAAAAAATTATTAGGAAATATTAAAAAGGAGAAAAAATTATGTTAAAGAAAATTAATCTTTTACTTTTGTTAGTATTGACTTGCGTTGCTCTTCTGGTATTACCGGTAGTAGCTCAGGTAAGTGAAGGCCCTATTGTCATTTACTTTTTCCCAGGTGGTACTCCTGGAAGTACCTTCGCTACAGTTGTTTATAATGGTGCTCAAGCAGCTGCAGAAATATTAGGTAATCGAGTGGAAGTAAGATATCTATGGTCAGATTGGAGCCAGCAAAAAATGGTTGATCAATTTCAGCAAGCTGTTGCGGCAGATCCTGATGGTATAGCCATTATGGGACATCCTGGAGATGCAGCATATAAGCCTTTTGTTGAAGAAGCTGAAAAACAAGGGATTATCGTTTGCAGTCAAAATACGACATTACCTGAACTTGAAAAAGCTTATAGCGCTAAGGGATTTGGTTATGTAGGCCAGGGACTTTATGAATCAGGTTATACTCTCGGTGAAGCTACCATTAAAGGGGCGGGATTAAAAACAGGAGATAGAGCACTTGTTTGGGGTCTTTTGTCACAACCTACCAGAGGATTAAGAACCAAAGGGGCAATAGATGCTTTTAAAAAAGCAGGTGTAATAGTAGATTATTTGGAAATTTCAGCTGAGGTAGATAAGGATGCTTCAAACGGTATTCCGGTTATATCAGGTTATTTACAGGCAAATCCTGATTGTAAAGCTGTGGTAACCGATCATGGCGATTTAACTTCTTCACAACGTACTTATTTTGAAACAGCAGGTTTGGGTCCAGATGATATTTTTGGCGCTGGTTTTGATTTGTCAGCTCCCACCGTAGAAAGTATTAAGAGTGGTTATACTGATCTCGTCTTAGACCAGCAGCCGTTCTTGCAAGGTTTTCTACCAATTATGCAAATTTATTTAACCAAGATGTATGGCTTTTCCGGATTGCATATTGATACCGGTGGTGGCTTAATTAGTAAGGACAATATAGATTTGGTAGCCCCCTTAGCTGAAAAAGGAATAAGATAAGATAGAGAATAATTACGATACTAATTTTAGGTTATCCTGCAGGAAAGATTTTATAAATAAAATTCTTCCTGCAGGATTATTTTAGACTAAGCCCTTATTTGTGGTAAAAATAAAAAGGAGAGCGTTATATATGGACAAATTGGTTGAAATGAAAAATATACATAAGTCCTTTGATGGGGTTGTAGCTTTGAAGGGTATAGATTTTGAAGTGGGGTTTAATGAAGTTGTAGGACTTTTAGGTGATAATGGTGCAGGTAAATCGACTTTGATTAAAATTATTTCTGGGGTACATTCTTTTGATGAGGGTGAAATGTATATTAAAGGTGTAAAAATTAATCCTAAAAAATATTCTGTAAAAATGGCTCATAATCTGGGCGTAGAAACCGTATATCAAGAAAAAGCTCTTGCCGATAAGCAAACTTTATGGAGAAATATTTTTATTGGCCGGCAAATTACTAATAAACTGGGTTTTCTTAATATAAAAAAAGAAAAAGAAGAAACAGATAAAATTATGCATGTTTTAATGGGATTTAGAGGAATAGGCGTAAATGCTGATTCAGCAATTAAAACCTTGTCTGGTGGGGAAAGAGAAGGTGTTGCCATATCAAGAGCAATGTACTTTGAAGCAGATCTGGTTATTTTAGATGAGCCGACGATGGCTTTATCATTGCAAGAAGTAAAAAAAGTTTTGAAGTTTATCCAAAATATTAAGGATAAAGGAAAATCTTGTATTTATATTTCTCATAATATCGCTAATATTCACCCAGTTTCTGACCGTTTTGTGGCAATTGACCGAGGCAAGATAGTAGGTACTTATAATCGTAAGGATATATCTTTACAGGAGCTTAGTGAGGAATTGATTAAATATACTAAGTCAAGCATACAGATTAATTAAGATGAGAGGATATTACAAAATGGATAATTTAGAAAAAAATTCCAAATTTAAAAAATTTAGTCAATACAAATCTCAAATTGCATTATTAATTATGACTGTTAGTGTTTTTGGATTATTTATGATTACCAGCCCTGAAGTTTTCTTTAAAGGAAGAATATATCAAGCATTTTTATCTACAGTTCCTATTATGGGATTAATGGCTCTTGGTTTAACTTTTGTACTTGCTATGGGTGAAATAGATCTTTCCTTTCCCTCGACTATGGCCTTATCAGGCTTTATTTTTACAAGCACATTTCAGGCTACAGGTAGTGTTATATTAGCTTTAATATATAGCCTTTTATCCGGTGTAATAGTTGGGTTTATAAACGGAACATTAGTTACATCAATAGGTATTCCTTCAATTGTAGCTACCTTAGGTATGCAATTTTTAATCAGGGGTTTTAGTAATATTATTTCTAATGGTTTAGCTAAGACAGTAGCATTAGATAAAACTATTTCCTATAAAATATTTGCTGAAAAGTTAGGAGTAATTCCGGTTCAGTCAATCTGGTTTATAGGGATAACAATTTTCTTCTATTTCTTACTTTTTAGACATAGGTTTGGTGAGCATGTATTATTTATAGGTGATAATCGGGAAGCTGCAAGAATGATGGGTGTTAATGTAAATAGAGTAAAAATAATGGTTTTTATATTGATGGGAATTATGGCTTCATTTGCCGGAATACTAAGTTGTTACCGGATGAGAACCTGGTGGCCGACCATGGGAGAAGGATATATAATGATGGTAATGGCTGCTGCTTTTGTGGGCGGTACTTCTATGTTTGGTGGAGAAGCTAGTATCGAGGGTACTTTCATTGGTTCATTTGTTATTGGTTCTTTAGAAGCAGGTATTGTTGCTGCAGGCCTTTCTGGTTTCTGGACACAATTTGTTTGCGGGGTTTTAATCCTAGCTTCAGTAACTATTCATACCTTAGTAAAGAGAAGAAAATAAGGTATAGGTAATGTAATATTATGAAGAAAAGGAAGTAATATGAAATTTAAACTATTTAAGGTGCCAACGTTTTTTCAGTTAGAACTTTGTGCTAAAGGGCATCATAGAATTATCAATATTTTAAAGGAGGATTTAAATGATTAACATTCCTGAAGTAAAACTTGGGATAGTTGCTGTAAGCCGTGACTGTTTTCCTATTGAAATTAGTCAAAGTAGGAGAGCAGCTGTTATGAAGGCGTGCAGTAAAAAGGGAATTTTGATTAAGGAAATTAAGACCACTGTTGAAAACGAAAAAGATGTCTTAAAGGCCTTAAAAGATTTGAAAGAGGCAGAAGTTAATGCATTGGTATTATATCTGGGTAATTTTGGCCCTGAAGGCCCAGAAACAATGCTTGCTCAAAAGTTTTCAGGACCTGCTATGTTTGTTGCCGCGGCAGAAGAAACTGGAGAGAATTTAGTAAGTGGTCGCGGAGATGCATACTGCGGTATGCTGAACGCTTCATATAATCTGGAACTAAGAAAATTAAGTCCTTATATTCCTGAATCTCCTGTTGGTACGGCAGAAGAGATAGCAGAAATGATATTGGACTTTGAAAATATAGCCAGAATATTACTTGGGCTCAAAAAACTCAAGATAATAAGCTTTGGCCCCAGACCTCAGGACTTCCTTGCCTGTAATGCGCCTATACAACCCCTGTATGATTTAGGTATAGAAATAATGGAAAATTCAGAGTTGGATCTTTTCGAAGCTTTTAATCATCATGAAAATGATTCAAGAATATCAGAAATAGTTAAAAATATGGAAAAAGAATTGGGTGAGGGAAACAGATATTCAAAAATACTGTCAAAACTTGCACAGTATGAGCTTACACTAAAAGATTGGATGGAGCAGAACCTTGGTGCATCTGAATTTGCAATATTTGCTAATAAGTGTTGGCCTGCTTTCCAGACTCAATTTGGATTTGTACCTTGTTATGTGAATTCAAGGTTTGCTATGAGAGGAATACCTATATCTTGCGAAACAGATATATATGGAGCATTGAGTGAATATATCATTACTCTGGCTACTAATTTACCGGCTACATTACTTGATATAAACAATACAGTTCCGAAGGATATGTATGAAGAAAATAGGGAAAAGGTAGAGAATTATAAGCTAAACGACCTATTTATGGGATTCCATTGTGGAAATACTCCCATTTGTTATATAAAAAATGCTGAAATGAAATATCAATTAATTATGCATAGATTGCTTGAGCCAAATAAGGACCCTGATATTTCCCGGGGTACCCTTGAAGGAACCATAATTCCCGGAGATATTACCCTGTTTAGACTGCAAGGTACAGCTGATTATGAATTGAGGAGTTATATTGCTCAAGGTGAAGTACTTGATATAAATCCGAAATCCTTTGGAGGAATTGGCGTATTTGCTGTTAAAGAAATGGCCAGGTTCTATCGCCATATACTTATTGCAAAAAGATTTCCCCATCATACCGGTATAGCATTTAGACATATAGGCAAAGTATTATTTGAAACCATGAAGATGTTGAGTATAAATGATGTAGCTTTTAATCAACCTTCAAATCTACTGTATAGAAACGAAAATCCATTTGCCTAAATT
>JADBKX010000068.1:0-5624 GCA_014894735.1 Candidatus Sediminicultor sextus
TTAAACTATTTTTTGTCTTCGTAAAATATTTTATCTATATGTATTTTAATTTCTTTCGTTTCTATCCCGCTTGTTTTCAAGAGGTATTCTTTTAAATTTCTTTGAATTTTCTCCGAAAGTTCAGGGATGTTTACATCCTGCTTTACAGAAAGATGAAGATCTACATTTATCCCCCCGGACTTTAAAATATTAACCTCTGGCCTGATTTCCGTAACCTCTCCCATCCCCTTAACTACTTTTAAAGCCAAACGTTTTATAGCTCCAGTAGAAATTTTAATTTCTCCAAAGGAAGTCTTTTGAACTACGGATAAATTCCCCTTGCTAATTTGGGCTTTTTGCCAGATTAAATAAACAGCTAAAAAAATTAATAAGGCTCCTATTAAACCCAGGGTAATTTGGTTTAAGAGATTGGAGTAGATCAAATAATTTGTTTTAAAGAAAAAACTTTCCAAGGAAAATAATCTCAAAGAAAGAGCTAAAAAAATCCCGGAGATAAAAACTGTAACCACTAAAAACAAAACAAAAATTAAATTATTAAAACTCTCTTTACTCATTTTAAATCATCCTTTCAATTTTTTACTTATTTATCTTTCTTTTAATAACAGAGCAACGATTCTTCTTAAATCTTCTTTGTTATAAAATTCTATATTTATCTTTCCTCTCTTGCCGTCATATAATATGCTTATCTTGGTTCCTAAAAGATCTCTTAGTCTTCCCTCTACCTCGGGGAATTGTTCAATGGTAATATTTTTAACTTTAAATTGCTTTTTTTGCACCTTTTCGATATTTTTAATCAAGCGCTCAGTGTCTCTTACTGATAAACCACTGGCGATTATTCTATCACACACCGCCTTTTGTACTTCTTCATCTTCTATGCTTAATAGTAATTTTGCATGGCCGAAAGATATTTTCCCTTCAGAGATATTTTTTTGTATCTCCGGATTCAATTTTAACAGCCTGATGGTGTTGGTGACTAAAGCCCTGCTCTTTCCGGTTGCTTCTGCTAATTCTTGCTGAGTAAGATTAAACTCATCTGCCAATCTTTTGAAGGCATTGGCCTGCTCAACAGGATTAAGATCTTCTCTTTGAATATTTTCCACCAAGGCAATTTCTAAGCTTTTTTCATTATTAATGCTCTTAATAATTGCCGGTATCTTTTTTAAACCGATCTCTTTGGCTGCCTTTAATCTTCGCTCTCCGGCAACAATCTCATACCCATTAGCCATCTTTCTTACTATGATCGGTTGAATCATTCCGTGTTTCTTAATTGACCCTTTCAGCTCTTCCATTTTTTCTCTATCGAAATTTTTACGGGGCTGAAAAAGGTTAGGGGTTAAGCTTTCTACGTCCATCTCAATAACAAGTCCTTTTTCTTTTTGTTCAGCCTTGGGGATAAGGGCTTCTAACCCTTTCCCCAATCCTCTTTTAACCATTTGATATCACCTCTTGGGCTAATTTTTTATAAGCTATCGCCCCTTTAGATTTTGCATCATACAAAACAACGGGCTTGCCATAGCTGGGGGCTTCACTCACTCTGACATTTCGTGGAACGACTGCCTTAAATATCTTTCCTTTAAAATGTTTTTGAACCTCCTTAACAACATCGCGGGAAAGATTTGTTCGGTTATCATACATAGTCAGTAAAATCCCTTCGATCTCTAAAGATGAGTTTAGATTTTCTCTGACCAGATTTATGGTATTTAGTAATTGTCCAATGCCTTCCAAGGCATAATATTCACATTGAATGGGAATAATAACCGCATCGGCAGCAGTAAGAGAGTTTAGAGTTAAAAGACCCAGAGAAGGCGGACAATCAATGATTATATAATTATAATCATCTTTAATTGGTTTAATTGCGTGTTTTAATTTGTTTTCCCGAGAGATATAATTAACTAATTCTATTTCTGCTCCTGCTAATTGAATGGTGGAAGGCAAAATATCTAAATTTTTTACCTGAGTCGGTAAAATGATTTCTTTTATAGGGATTTGATTAATCAAGACATCATAAATACATCTTTTAACTTTTATTTTATCCAAACCTATACCGGTGCTGGCATTCCCCTGAGGATCTATGTCGATCAACAAAGTTTTTCTTTTATATAAGGCCATAGAAGTGCACAGATTTACTGCGGTAGTGGTTTTGCCTACTCCCCCTTTTTGGTTGGTGATTGCCAAGACCTTGGCCATAGATATTCTCCTAAAATAATTACTCAGACGAGCATCAGATTACACAAATTAAATTACAGAACATTTGTTCATGATGATTAATGTTCCACGTGGAACGGTTATTTATTATACATTCGCTCCCCGGTTGACCAGTCCACCTTAATAAGAGACAGGTGAATCTGCTCTTTGGGCACGATACATCGTGCCCCTATATCAGACTCCTGGCTCCTGACTTCTATTTTCTCTGCGATACACGAGATACGAATTTAGTTTTGCGTTTTTCGCTTTCCGTTTTTGCTTTTTATAATATATAACTTATATTATCAAAAATATTTCAAAATTACAAAGGTCTTTTTTGAGGGAGACCTTCTTTTCTGGGGTATTTCGAAGGAGTATCTTTTATTTTCTTGATTATCAAAAGATGTCTTTCCTGATTTATAAAGGGAATTCTAACGTTTTCCACTCCAATCAGCTCTCCGCCTAAAAACTGAACTGCCTTAAGAGCTTTATCGATTTCTTCCCCATACGATCTTCCTTTTTGCGCTATAAATACCCCCCCCACCCTTACAAAGGGAAGACAGTATTCGCTTAAAGTACTTAAAAGGGCTACCGCTCTGGATAGTACTATATCGTATTTCTGCCGATAATCCGTACAGTTCCCGAAAGCTTCTGCTCTGCCATTAAGTACCTCAACTTTCTGAAAATTTATTTCTTCGATTATTTTTTCTAAAAATATGGTCTTTTTCTTTCTTGCTTCCAGGAGAGACAAACTAATTGAAGGGCATACTATTTTAATGGGTATACCTGGGAAACCTGCGCCTGTACCCACATCAATAATATTTTTTCCTTCTATGTTAATATACTTATTGGTAGCCTTTATACAGCTAATAGAATCTAAAAAATGTTTAATAATTATTTCCTGTGGTGTTTTTAAAGAAGTTAAGTTTATTTTTTGGTTCCATTGGACTAATAACTCTAAATATCGGGAAAATTTTTTAATCTGCTCTTTGTGGAGATCAATTCCCATTTTTTGAGCACCGTTAATTAAACTATTCTCATCGTCTTTTAACAAAAAGGGTTCTCCTCTTTTTTAATCTACCAATCTGCCAATTGACCAATTCAACAATCATATTAGTTGACCTGTTAACTGTTTTGCCAGTTAGTGTCAATTCACCGATTCATGGGACAGACGTTTCGCCTGTCTATTTTTGTCATCCCCATGAAAATAGTTAGCTAACCTGTCTATTAATTATTTAACCTGACAACCGCTAACTGGTTAATCATCTTTACTATATACTCGATACTATTCACTGGCGACTAGTTGTGCTTTTCCACAATTTATCCACATAAATAAAATAATATTAAATACTATGATTTAAATCCATTTTAATTCAAATATTAAAAAACTACAATCAAAAAACTTTTTAATATGTAAAATCGTAATTCGTTGATACAACTAAGATAATTAAACATTTTACATAAGTAATTTTTGTCTTATTTTTTTATGCTGATATTTGGTTTATTTGAGGAAGTAGCTTAAAAGCTTTAATTCTAAATAATTTTGGGTTTTCCACAGTTTATTCACAATTCATTTTTTAAAATGTTCCACGTGGAACATTGCCCTTTTAAGAAAATATTTTTTGCTGTATTATGCAAAATTAATCTATTATTTCCCGATACAAAAACGCGAAAATATGTCGTTAACCATTTCATCATTAATAGAATCCCCGGTTATTTCACCCAGAGAATCCAGGGCATCTTTTAAATCGATAGTTAAAAAATCATAAGTTATTTTCCCCTTCAAACCTAACAATACATGTTCTAACGCTTGTTTTGCTCTATTTAATTGGTTTGCCTGCCTCACATTATTTATAACCACTCCGTTTTCCGGTATCACCAACCCCTCTATGGCTGTCCTGGCCAGCTTTTCTTCTAACTCTTCTATACCAATCTTTTCTTTCAAAGACATCTTTATACTATCCTTAACATCTAAAAGACTAAGCAGTTTCTCTCTATCAATCTTCTTGCTTAAATCAATCTTGTTTTCAATTACTATAACCTTTTTATTTTCATTTTTTTCTTTATTTATTTCTTTAATTACTTCTTTGTCTTCCAAAGATAAGGGAACGCTTGCATCAAACATAACCAAAATTAGCCTGGCTTCTTTTAAATGTTTCATCATTTTTTTAATGCTTATCTTTTCTATAATATTTTCTGGATTTTTAAGCCCGGCGGTGTCTATAATTTTAAAAGCCGTCCCTTTAATATTAATTAACTCTTCAATGGTATCTCTGGTTGTTCCCGGTAGGTGGGTAACAATAGCCCGGTTTTCTCTTAATAAAGTATTAAAAAGGCTGGATTTCCCTACATTAACCTTGCCGATTATAAGGGTATTTATCCCTTCTTTGAGTATTTTCCCGTAATCCAGGGTCTCTATAAGAAAATTAATCTCTTTTAAAATATAATTTATACTTTCTTCTACCTTTTTTGGGCTTTTCTCTTCAATATCTTGGTCGGGAAAATCCATAGGAGCTTCAACCTCTGCGGAAATCCTTATTAAGCTGTGCATCAAATCTGTAATCTTCTTATTTAGGTTCCCCCCTAACTGGGCTAATGAAGAACTTAAACTTCTTTCGGTTTTAGCTTGAATAAGGTCAATGACTGCTTCCGCCTGACTTAAATCAATTCTGCCGTTTAAAAAGGCTCTTTTAGTAAATTCTCCCGGCTCGGCCATCCTTGCTCCACAATTAATCATTGTTTCCAGTGCTTTCCTGAGAGAGAGTATCCCTCCATGACAATTAAATTCTACGGTGTCTTCCCGTGTATAAGTTTGTGGTTTTTTCATTAAAATCAAAATAACCTCGTCAATTTTCTCCCCGCTTTCCGGGTCTATTATAAATCCATAATGAACGGTATGGCTGAAGAAATCTTTAATCTTTATTCTGTTTAAATTTTTATCTCTAAATACCTCTTGGGCTATTTCTAAGGTTTTTGGGCCGCTTATTCTAACAATGCCGATTCCACTTTCCCCAATTGGGGTAGAAATAGCAGCAATAGTATCATTTTCCCAAAATTTCATAAGTATTCTCCTTGCTTAGTCGTTAGTCGATAGTGAATAGTCGTTAGTATATAGTATAGCGTATAGTTGTGGATTAGCAATACTCTTGCCCTAATTAAACTGAAAATTTATAACGAAGAGCCATAATTCAAGATTTAAAACTTTTCAGATAAGGTATTGTCTTTTGCGCAGCATCTAAGTTTAACTGCCGGGCGTTTCTCTTTTTTTTATGAATTCTATGAATCGCGCCCCCGCCTCCTGCATTCTATGTTTTTTTCTCTTTATTCTGCAATAGTTACTATACACGATATACTATATATTGGTTAATTGTGTTAATTAATGGGGTTATCTAATAGATGGGGAGATACCTGCCCCACGGTTTTAGAATAACCCTTGAGGG
>JADBKX010000068.1:5724-9209 GCA_014894735.1 Candidatus Sediminicultor sextus
ACGCGATACGAAAATAAAAAGCATAAAAAGATTAATATTCATCCTGGGGACAATATTTAACTTCTTATGCTTGTTAATAATTCTTTATTATTCTTCTTCTGTGTTATTTATGTTATTTTTGTTTTCTTCTGGGACTATAATAACTCTTCTAAAAGGTTCTTTTCCTTCGCTATAAGTGCTCAGCAGGGGTTCCTCTTGTAAAACAAGATGAACAATTCTTCTTTCCACCGCATTCATATAACAAAGAGCAATCTTTTTTCCTGTTTTTTTCACTATTTCTGCTTTTTCACGAGCATATTTGGAAACAATATCTTCTCTTCTTTCCTTATAACCTTCGATATCAACTATTATCTTCCTTCGTTCAGGTTCTTCGATTTCTTTATTAGTTATAATGTTAACAATATATTGAAGGGCATCAAGGGTATGTCCATGTCTTCCAATTAATGCTCCGGGATTAGAGGTTTTTATTCCTAAAACAATTGTGTCAGCCTCTTCATTGTTAATTACCTGTATTTCTCCATCCTCTACAATAAAATTTACTATTTTTTCCAGAGTTGTTTGAGCTTTTCTTTGAAGACTTAATTTAAAGTCATTAATATTCCCCAAATCTGTTCCCTCTTTCATATCTAAATTATCTTCTTTTGCCTTTTTTATATTTATTAGTTTTGTTCTTACCTCCGGAAGGGTTTCCCCCGTCTGTTCCTTCATATCCCGGAATCCACGGTTCTTCTCTGGGGGCTGCTGCTTTTTCCAGTTTTTGGTCAGTTGGTTTCTCTTTTTTCCCCGGAGTAACTTCTTTTGGCATTTCGACTATTGCAGGCGTTTTCTTGTTAATCAGATACTGCTGACCGATCCCTAAAAGGGTAGAGGTAAACCAGTACAGGCTCAAACCAGAAGGCAAGCTGAAACTCATAAAACCAATCAATAAAGGCATCATAATGGTCATCATCTTCTGAGTCTGTTCGGAAGACCCTCCGTCTTTGCCCGCAGTAGTACTTACCGGGGAGGTCATCTTTTGTTGGATATACATCGAACCGGCTACTAGGAAGGGTAATATGCCAAGGTATTGTATTCCAAAAATTCCATACGGCAACCCCGTTTCGCTGCTTATTCTTCCCAAAGGAATTAATCGCTCGGGAGCAGCTAATCCTCCAATAATATTCCCGGTAAGAAGGCCAGCCTTTATTTCCGGAACCTGATTGGCAATCCATAGAAACCCTCCAGCTATGTCACCGGATAATTTATCCTTATAGTCAAATACTCTTAAAACCTGAAAAAGTAGAATCAATATAGGCATTTGAATTAACAAAGGCAAACATCCGCTCATAGGATTAACCTTATGTTCCTTATATAAAGCCATTAATTCTTTATTTAATCTTTCCTTATCGTTCTTATATTTCTCCTGCACCGCCTTCATTAAAGGCTGGATTTTCTGCATCTCCCTCATGGAAACCATCTGTTTCTGCATTAAGGGGTACAAAATTAACCTAATAAGAATAGTTAATAGTATAATAGCAACTCCATAATTATGGGTAAAACCATAGAGCAATGTTAACAGTTTAGTGGCTAGCGCGATTAAAGAACTCCACATATTTTCTCCTTTATCTTTTTGTTTTTTGTTTTTCTTTCTATTGCTTTTGTTCTATTTATATTATAGTGCTATGCTTTATTTTTATTTTTTATGTGCACAAACCTCCGAAGAATCGGGAAGGGGATCATAACCGCCCGGGTTAAAGGGGTGGCATCGCCATATTCTACCCACAGAAAGCCGAAAGCCTTTTAGAAGGCCGTATTTTTTCAGGGCTTGCGTGGCATACTCGGAACAGGTGGGGTAAAACCTGCAGGTGGCAGGTTTTAAGGGGGATATAAATTTTTGATAAATGCTTATTAGTAAAATGAGTAGCTTATTCATAAAGTCTCTAATAAAATCTATGCTTTTTCTTTCCTTTAAGAAAAAGCATAGATTCCCTTTATTTTAGTTTGAATTCCTGTTTACTGCTTCTTTCTCATAAAAACAATTTTTCTTTATAAAGAAGTCCTTCTAAGTCATGACATAACTCAAAATAATTTGCTTCTTTAATATTGTTTTTGGCCAGTATAATTATATCATGTCCTGGTAGTAATTTCTTGTTTAGCAGTCGGCTTGTTTCTTTTAGCCGTCTTTTTATCTTATTTCTGACTGCTGCCTTTCCTATCTCTTTTTTTACTATTATGCCCAGTCGGTTAAAATCATAATCGTTTTTTAAAATAAATATTATTAAATTCTTGCCTTCAGTTCTTCTGCCTTCCGAAAAAACCTTCTTAAATTCGCTGGTTTTTGACAATTTTCTCTTTATCAAAATTCCTCTTAGGTTTATAAAATTAATTATCCGGATACCGTAAGGCGTTTGCGTCCTTTTAAACGCCTTCTCTTTAATACCAAACGGCCGGCCTTAGTGCTCATTCTTTGGCGAAATCCATGTACTTTCAGTTTTTTTCTGGTGTTTGGTTGATAAGTCCGCTTCATTTAACTGGCTCTCTCCTTCTTTGTTAAAATGTAGAATTTAAAATTCAATGAAAATTATATCTTTAATACCCTCTAAATGTCAAGCTTATGGGGAAAGTATCGAGTATAAAGTAGTATTCTTCTTTTTATCTAACTGCCCCAATAGAGTTTAGACTAGCGAGAAAATCCCAAAATTTTATTTTCGCCATTAGTCCTTTTTTTATTTCGGATAAATATTTATGCTTTGGCCGTCGGTCATCTTCCGCCCCCGGTTAGCACAAAAAAAATATTTTTGCTTAATAAAAATATTTTTGCTATTATAAGTAAAAAATAAATTGCATTTTTGCCTGAGTTATCCACAATTGTTAATAAACTGTTAATAACTTCTTTTAGGCCTTTACTTTTAGCTGTTTAATAATCTATAAATAAAGTATTAAAGTTTATTTTTTTGAGGAAAATGTTGAAATTTAATAAAAAAACTCTCCTGGGGTTTTCCACAGCCAGCTGTTAGCTTTGGGGAAAAGTCATAAAACCCTCACAGTCTATAGGTTTTCAGAAATAATTTATCGTTTAATAACTCTTTTCCAATCTATAAAACTTTTATAATCAAATTTAAACAAAAAAATTTAATTCTTTAGAAAGATGTATAAATATGGAGTTTGCAGAGATTAAAGAACTGTGGAATAAAATTTTAGAAATAATTAAGGAAGAATTGAGTCCTCAGGTTTATAATAGTTGGTTTAGTCAAACGAAAGTGGTAAAATTCGAGGACAATGAGTTAATACTTTCTGCCCCCGGGGACTTCTGTAAAGAGTGGTTAGAAAAACACTACGCCGGTTTTATAAAAGATATTTTGAAAAGGACTCTCGGTTCAGATGATAATCTGATAATAAAATTTAAGACAGATGATCAAAAATTTTCCACACCTGTTCCCTCTACCCCTCATCCTGAAAAGAAAATAAAAAAATCAGAAAATATGATAAAAAATGACAACCTTGAT
>JADBKX010000043.1:0-3073 GCA_014894735.1 Candidatus Sediminicultor sextus
CGAGGTCTGGTTTCCCGAGGGTCAATGACCATATCTACATAACCTCGTTTGGCTGCTTCATAAGGGTTAGAAAATTTTAGTTGAAATTCATCAATCTTTTCTTGGCGTACCTTTTCAGGATCATCTGCTTTAGCTATCTCTTTTCTAAAGATAATATTTGCTGCCCCCTGGGAGCCCATTACGGCAATTTCCGCTGTAGGCCAGGCAATTACCTGATCTGCTCTTAAATCCCTGCTACACATTGCCAGATAAGCCCCTCCATAAGATTTTCGAACTATTAAAGTTACTTTGGGAACAGTAGCTTCAGAATAAGCATATAACAATTTTGCTCCATGTCGGATAATTCCTCCATATTCCTGAGCAGTCCCTGGTAAAAATCCCGGAACGTCTACCAAAGTTAAAATAGGAATATTAAAAGCATCACAAAATCTAATAAAACGAGCAGCTTTATCAGAAGCATCAATATCTAAACAGCCCGCTAAGACTTTTGGCTGGTTAGCGATTATACCTATAGATTGACCATTTAATCTAGCAAATCCGGTAAGCATATTAGTTGCAAAATAAGAATGAGACTCAAAAAAATCTCCTTCATCTACAATATATCTTATTACGTCTTTCATCTCATAAGGTTTATTGGGGTCTGTAGGTACGATGTTTAAAAGAGCCTCTTCCATCCGATTAGGATCATCATTACATTCGATTTGGGGAGTATTTTCCATATTATTAGAGGGTAAATAACTGATTAATTTTCTTACCATTTGGTAAACTTCTTCTTCGTTCTCAGCAGCAAAATGAGCCACTCCACTCTTCCTATTATGAGTCATAGCTCCCCCTAATTTCTCGGAAGTAACTACTTCTCCGGTAACTGCTTTAATTACATCTGGTCCTGTAATATGCATTATACCCACATTCTTTACCATAAATACAAAATCCATTATCGCAGGAGAGTAGACTGCTCCTCCGGCAGCTGGACCAGCAATGATAGAAATTTGAGGAATTACTCCGGAAGCAATAGTATTACGATAAAATATTTGACCATAACCACTTAGGGAATCTACTCCTTCTTGAATGCGAGCTCCACCAGAATCATTTATTCCGATACATGGTGCACCCATTTTCATAGCCATATCCAACACTTTACATATTTTCTTAGCATGCATTTCTCCCAATGAACCGCCAATAACGGTAAAATCCTGAGCAAAAACATAAATCAGTCTTCCATCAATAGTTCCGTAACCGGTTACAACTCCCTCTCCGGGTGCCTCCACTTCATCCATACCAAAATTGATACATCTGTGTTCAACTAAAATATCAAGTTCTACAAAGCTATCTTTATCTAAAAGAAGATCGATCCTTTCCCGCGCAGTAAGTTTACCTTTTTCATGTTGAGCTTTTATCCTTTTCTCTCCTCCGCCTACTTTTACTTTTTCTTCTCTTTCTCTTAAATTTTTCATTAATTCATCAATTGATAATTTCATTAATTTATCTATACCACCTTTCTCTGGTCTTTTTATAAGTAATCAAATATCCAGAATCCAGGAGTCAGGAGTCAGAAGAATTTTTAATACACTTTCTGGCATCTGGATTCTGACTACTGTCTTCTATTTTTTCTATTCATTTCTTTCGCTTAGTTCAATAAGAATGCCATTGGTATCCTTAGGATGTAAGAAGGCTATTTTAGCTCCACCTGCTCCATACCTCGGCTTTTCGTCAATTAACCTCACTCCTTCCTTTTTTAATTTTTCTAGTGCTTTCTCGATATTATCAACTCTAAAGGCTATATGTTGAATCCCTTCACCTTTCTTCTCAATAAATCTAGCAATTGGACCCTCAGGCGAAGTGGATTCTAACAGTTCTAGTTCACTATCTCCTAAAGGTAAAAAAGCAACTTTAACTTTCTGTTCTTCTACAATCTCTTCGCCAGCAACTTTCAACCCCAGTATGTTGCTAAAAAGCTCACTGGTTTTTTCAATACTTCTTACCGCGATTCCAATATGATCAATCTTTTCTATCACTTTTTATACCTCCCTGTGTATAAGAATGCACTAATATACTTGACAATTTCTCTACCGCAGTATAAGGATCTTCTTCCCGTTTTACTATTTTAGTTACTATCTTATCTAAAAATCCGTTATCAATAAAAGTTGAAAGTATTTCTTCCCATTGTTCCCGAATAAGGTCAAATATCTCTTTCTTGGCACTCTCCCGGCGTCTTTGTTCTAATTCTCCACTTTCCTTTAGATATTTGATATGTCGATCAATCTCTTCCAAAAGTTTTTTAATACCGACATTGTCTGTAGCTATAGTCTTTAGAACCGAAGGACGCCATCTGCTATTTTGGTTTAAATCTAACATCATTTCTATCTCAGCAGCTAAACGTTCACAACCTTCTTTGTCGGCTTTGTTAATTACAAAAATATCTCCTATTTCCATTATTCCGGCTTTTATAATCTGGACATCGTCTCCCATTCCCGGCATGCTTATCAATACGACTGTATCAGCTACTTTAACTATATCTACTTCTGATTGACCTACGCCTACCGTTTCAATAATTATTATATCCTTACCCAGCGCATCTAATATCTTAACCGTTGCCTGGGTAGCTTGAGAAAGTCCCCCCAGATGCCCTCGAGTACTCATGCTTCTAATAAAAACACCTTTATCTAAACTAAGATCCTGCATGCGAATTCTATCCCCCAACAATGCCCCGCCTGTAAATGGACTGGCAGGATCTATGGCGATGATTCCAACAGTTTTTCCCTGTCCTCGTAAAATTTTAGAAATTTTATCAGTGACAGTACTTTTCCCTGAACCGGAAGGACCGGTTATGCCAATTACCAAGGCATTTCCGGTATAATTATAGAGCTTTTTTAAAATCTCTTGAGCTTGGCTAAAGTTATTTTCTACTAAAGTTATTAGTTTAGCAGCTGCTCTGCGATCACCATTGGTTATTTTTTCTACAATTTCTATTTCCATTTAACTTACCCTTTTTTCGTATATCATATGTCGGATATCGTATATCGTAAGAAAAATAAATCCAGATACATAAGTTTTAAATTTTTCAGTCTTTTTA
>JADBKX010000043.1:3173-7148 GCA_014894735.1 Candidatus Sediminicultor sextus
ATTTTACCTTCTCCCGAATAAACTTAATTATATCATGAGTATCAGTTCCCGGGGTGAATATTCCTGCTATACCCACCTTTCTTAATCCAGGAATATCTTCTTCAGGAATTACTCCTCCACCAATAACGACTATATCTTCAATATTATTTTCTTTTAGAAGTTCCATTACTTTAGGGAAAAGATGAGTATGGGCTCCTGATAAAATACTCAATCCAATAACATCTACATCTTCCTGGATAGCAGTTTCCACAATCTGCTCAGGAGTCTGCCGCAATCCAGTATAAATTACTTCCATCCCAGCATCCCTTAAAGCTCTTGCTACAACCTTTGCACCTCGGTCATGACCATCAAGCCCGGGTTTAGCTATTAATACTCTAATTTTTTTTCCTTTCATTCTTTCATTCCTCCGCTTTTTAAAGCTTTACAGACTCTTTATATTCACCAAAGACACTTCTTAACACATCACAAATCTCACCCAATGTAGCATAAGATTTTACACAATCTAAGATTAGAGGCATTAAATTTGCATCTGTTTTAGCAGCCTTTTCCAATGATTTTAAATTTTCTTTTACTTTATAGTTGTCTCTTTCCTCTTTTAACTTCTTAAGTTCCTCAATTTGCTTACGGCCAACTTCCGGATTAACCTTCAAAAGACCCTTTGGTGATCCTTCGTTTATCTTGAATTTATTGACACCTACTACTATCCTTTTACCCTCTTCAATATCTTTCTGGTATTGATAAGCACTATTTTGTATCTCCTGCTGGATAAATCCTTTTTCAATGGCTTGAGTAACGCCACCCAATTTATCAATTCTTTCAATATATTCTAAAGCCTTTTCTTCAATTTTATTAGTTAGGGTTTCTATATAGTAGGAGCCGGCTAAAGGATCAACTGTTTCTGTTACCCCACTTTCATAAGCTAAAACTTGTTGAGTTCTAAGGGCAATCCTTACCGAATCTTCAGCAGGTAGAGCCAGAGCTTCATCTCTTGAATTTGTATGGAGAGATTGGGTGCCACCTAATACTGCTGCTAAGGCTTGTATGGTAACTCGGACAATATTATTATCCGCTTGTTGAGCAGTTAAAGTGCAACCGGCCGTCTGAGTATGAAATCTAAGCATTAAAGATTTTTTATTCTTAGCCCCAAATCTTTCTTTCATAATCTTAGCCCACAATCTTCGAGCTGCTCTAAATTTTGCCACTTCTTCTAATAAATCATTATGAGCATTAAAAAAGAAAGATAATCTTGGTGCAAAATCATCAACTTTTAATCCAATTTTTATTGCGGCATCCACATAAGCTATTCCATCTGCTAAAGTAAAGGCAACTTCTTGAATTGCTGTAGAACCTGCTTCTCTAATATGATAGCCGCTTATACTAATAGTGTTCCATAGAGGCATCTCTTTAAAACAATATTTAAAAATATTTGTAATTAATCTCATTGAAGGAGCAGGAGGAAAAATATATGTTCCACGAGCAATGTATTCTTTCAATACATCATTTTGGATAGTTCCATTTAGTTTATCGGGAGAGATTCCTTGTTTTTCTGCTACTGCTATGTACATGGCTAAAAGCACAGTTGCCGGAGCATTTATTGTCATTGAAGTACTTACTTTATCAAGGGGAATCCCATTAAATAACATCTCCATATCCTTTAAGGAATCTATTGCTACTCCTACTTTTCCCACTTCACCCAATGACATAGTATGATCTGAATCATAACCAATTTGTGTGGGTAGGTCAAAAGCAACACTTAATCCGGTTTGTCCTTGATCTAATAAGTATTTATAACGCTTATTAGATTCTTCTGCTGTGCCAAAACCGGCATATTGACGCATAGTCCAAAATCGGCCTCGATACATAGTGGGTTGTACCCCACGGGTATAAGGGTATTGTCCAGGGAAATTCAACTCTTTGTTATAGTCAGACCCTTCTAAATTTACAGGAGTATATAGACGCTCAACCTCTTTCCCTGAACCGGTAACCAATTTATCTTTTCTTTCAGGAAAACGTTCAAGAGTTTTCTGTACAACATTATTTTCCCATTCTTTCTTTAATTGCTTAATTTTTTTCATTTCTTCTTTATCAAACATCTTACACCTCTTAATATCGTATTTCGTATATCGTATTTCGTATATCGTTCATATTTATTTGGATAAACTTCTATGTCTATCTATTGTTAAGGGTTTGATGAATAAAATCTCTGCTCATAACTCATCATATATCGTTATTTACTTCCGAATACTGGTTTCTAGCTCCCTACTACTATTCTTTTCGCGATATACGATATACGATATACAAGATTTAGTATTTTAAATTATAAACAAAAATATTGATTGAAATAACATTTATGCCGGTTATATATTCTAATTCCTTTTTGAGGCTTTTTTGAATTTTTAATCCAACTTGGGGAATATTTTCCCCATATCTAAGTACTAAACTAATATTTATTAGAATACCTTCTTCTTTAATACTAATTTGGGATTTACCCAGTTTTACAACTTCTTTGAAATCTTTAAGTACATAAATAATTATATCTAAAATTGCATTTTCAGAAACATATAATTTTCCAAAATAACTAA
Source organism: Candidatus Sediminicultor sextus (assembly GCA_014894735.1). Taxonomy (GTDB): domain Bacteria; phylum Atribacterota; class Phoenicimicrobiia; order Phoenicimicrobiales; family Phoenicimicrobiaceae; genus Sediminicultor; species Sediminicultor sextus. The sequence goes on from JADBKX010000043.1 coordinate 5,756, forward strand.
AAGGCGGTCTTACTATTGCTCTCTCACCAATTTTCCTTTTTCTGTATCTTTTCTTGTAAAATATCTCCAATGATTCTAATATATTTACCGGGAATTTTCTTTGTACTTCAATCCCAGGTAAGGGTATAACATGTTTCCCTTCTTTTAATCTAACGGATTTTGCTTCCTCAATTTCTTTGTCAGTGGAAACATCTTCAATCCTTAAAATTTTTTTAGGGGGTGGTAATTCTAAAGTTTTAATAATTTTATCGATCATCCTAACTGATGTTCCAATAATGAGTATTTTTGCTGGTTTAGCTTTTTTTATCATATCTATTACTTCATGAGCATGAGAAGGATCTTCGAAAATAGCTGTCCTAATGGCTTGAATTCTGTTCTTATCTTTTTTTGCAGAATGTCCGGCTAATATTTTATCTTTCCTTATTAAAAGACCATCATCCATCACATAATTTATATTGTATTTATGAGCAATTAATAAAGCCTTGTGACTCTTACCGGTTCCACTCTCTCCTATTAAAGCAAATATTTCCACTTTTGATTACCTTCTCCCAGAATATTTCGTATATCGTATATCGTATTTCGTATTTCGCAAGGAAAATAAATCCAGATATATAACTTTTAAATTTGTTCAATCTTTCTAATTATTTATTTTTTACGAGATACGATTCACGAGATACGAGATACTAATTTTTATTTTTTAGGTTTTACCCAGCCTCTACCTTCTACTGCTTTAGCTACTCTTTGAAGGGAAATAAGATATGCAGCATCACGGGTATAACACTTTCTCTCTTCAGCTAAATCTGCGACTGCATTAAAAGCATTGGTCATAATACGATCTAATTTTTCAATAACTTCTTCTTTTGACCAGTAGAAATTCATATTATTTTGAACTTCTTCAAAATAAGAAACCGTTACTCCACCAGCATTACAAATGAAGTCAGGAATCATATAGACACCTTTCGCTTTTAATACTTCATCTGCTTCTAAAGTAGTTGGCGTATTAGCAGCTTCGGCATATACTTTAACTGTATCAAAATTAATATCATTTACATTCTCTTCGGTAACTGCATTTCCCATAGCAGCAGGAATAAGCACAGTTACTGGTTTTTTCAACCAGGCATCAGCATCTTCTTGCTTCCAGCCAAAAGATTCAGCCTTTTCATGATCAACGGTTCCAAATTTATCTAATGTTCCCGGTGCAAGCAAATCTTTAGGATCAATACCATCTTCACAACTATAAGTATAGGCTTTTTTGTCTTTAGAATCCCAACAAGATATAGCAATTACTTTTCCACCATATTGAGTAAATAGTTCACAACAATATTGTGCATTATTACCAGCTCCCTGAATAGAAGCAGTAGCACCTTTAAAATCTAAACCTAATCTTTTGAAT
>JADBKX010000043.1:7248-9147 GCA_014894735.1 Candidatus Sediminicultor sextus
CCCTTTGCTCCACCTAAAGGAATATCTACCACTGCACATTTCCAGGCCATCATCATTGCCAATCCTCGAACCATATCGAGAGTCTCTTCTTCTGCAAATCTAATACCACCTTTTGCGGGACCCCTTGCACTTGAATGTTGAACTCTGAAACCGGTAAAGGTTTTAGTTGTTCCGTCATCCATGTCTACCGGAATACGAACTATTATCTCTCTCTCTGCCTCTCTCATAAATTCTCGCAAAGCGGGATCAAGTCCTAAAACTTCCGCATTATGGTCAAACTGTGCTTGTACAATTTTAAATGGATTTTTTTCTTTAGTCATTTTATAAAGTCCTCCTAAATAATTTCTTAAAATTTTAATTTAACTTAGACATGATTTAAAAAAAACTTAAAATTCTTAATTTTCTTTCTAGTCTATTGCCTACCTCCCCTTTTTAGAATAATTCATGTTATTTATTTTTTCCTCAAGCTTTTACCCAAAACAAGATAATCATTAATTGCCCGAGCTGCTACTTTACCATCTCCTACTGCCGAGATTACCGTAGCCGAACCTCTGACAATATCTCCTCCGGCAAATATCCCTTCTTTGGTAGTAGTTTTGATGTTATCATCTATCATGAAATAACCCCACTGGTTAATCTCAACTCCGGTAGCGCTTCGAGCTACAATAGGATTAGCTTTAGTCCCAATGGCATCTATGACCATATCTACTTCGATTACAAAATTAGAACCGGGGATAGGGATAGGTCTTCTTCGACCTGAATCATCCGGTTCACCTAATTCCATCTTCAGACATTCCATTCCGATAACATTACCTTTATCATCACCCAATACTTTAATAGGAAGAGTAAGAAAATTAAAAATTATCCCCTCTTCTTCAGCATGATGGACTTCCTCTGCCCGAGCTGGAACTTCTTTTCGGGACCTTCGATAGACGATGTAGGATTTTTCAGCCCCCAATCTTAAGGCCGTACGGGCTGAATCCATGGCTACATTTCCTGCTCCGATAGTAGCTGCCCTTTTGCCTATCTTAATAGGAGTATCATATTCGGGGAAGAGATAGGCTTTCATCAAATTGGAACGGGTAAGGAATTCATTTGCTGAATAAACATCATTTAAGTTCTCTCCGGGGATATTCATAAAACGGGGTGCTCCTGCTCCGTTGGCTAAGAAGATGGCATCAAATTCCTGAGTTAATTTATCTACACTTTTGGTAGTCCCTACTACAAAATCAGTTACTACTTTCACCCCTAATTTTTCAATTTCCTTTACTTCGTATTCTACTATCGATTTAGGGAGTCGAAATTCAGGAATACCGTAGACTAAGACTCCCCCAGGTTGGTGTAAGGCTTCAAAGATAGTAACTTCATAACCTAATTTAGCTAAATCAGCGGCACAGGTAAGTCCAGCAGGGCCAGAACCTACTACTGCTACCTTTTGTTCTTTTTTACTAATCTTTGGTAGGTTTCCGTGAATATTATTTTCGCGAGCCCAATCAGCAACAAATCTTTCTAATCGACCGATAGCAATCGGTTTTTCCTGTTTTTCTAAGATGCAAACCCGCTGACACTGTTCTTCTTGAGGGCATACTCTTCCGGTCATAGCCGGAAGGTCATCGGTCTTTAATATTTCTCGATAGGCTCCGGCAAAATCTTCCTCAACAATTTTTTTAATAAAATGAGGGATATTAATCTCCGCCGGGCAGCCTGGAACACATTTAGGATTTTTACACTGTAGACACCTTTGGGCCTCATAGATAGCCTGTTCTTTAGTATAACCCAAGGGTACTTCCTTAAAGTTGTGGCTCCTCTCTTGGGGTTTTTGTTCGGGCATAGGAATCTGCTCTCTTTGCATCCTCTCTTTGGGTGGTATCATTTCAGCCATTAATTTATCCCCCTTCC
>JADBKX010000072.1 GCA_014894735.1 Candidatus Sediminicultor sextus
TTATAATCCTTCTACCAACATATCCCGGGGATGTTCAACGGTAAAAGTATAAAATATTTCCTGCTTTTGCTGAGGTTCTAATTCCAACTCCCATAACCAGATTCCTTTTCGGTCTTCCCAGTCTTTTACCCCTGGTTCGAGACTTACCTCATCTATTTTTATTTTAATACGGTCATCTTCTGAAACAGGTACGGCTTCATATAATTTTACTTTAATTTTTTTAGACTTGTAGTTTTCTAGCGTAAATTTATATTTAAAAGTCGTTTTCTTGGTTCGTGAGGGGATTCCGGCTATCAGGGTTTCATCAACTTTCTTTTCTAAAAGTTCTCTTTTTACCTTAACATTCTCGTCGATGCCTAAATAAAGATCAAACTCCTCGCTGGGCGCAATATTACCGATGCCGGAAAATCCCACAAAATCCCCTTCTAAGAATATATTTACCCGGCCAGCGAGTAATTGAAGGCCTTTGCTGTTGGTAACCCGGGAACCAAGATAAGCAAATGGACTAACCCGAGGGTAGCTTGAATACTCAAATTCGGCATATAAAATTTGCGAAGAAACGGGAAATTTATGTTCCGATTTATCAGATTTTACACTGACCTTAGAAGGGAGATTATAGATTATAGCAATTCCTTTTTCTTCGGCAGTGGCATATTCCATTTCTGATTCTGCTCGTTCTTCTAACGTTCCCGCCTCTTTTTTAAATGCTTCCGTTTGATATGCAGGTGCTGGTACTGCTGATACTTTATCCCTCATTACTTCGGGCTGATATGGTCTTAAAAACCAGGAAGCTACATAAGGCATACTTCCCCCGATTCTTGGCTTAGCTGTTGATAAAGCGCAATCTACCTCTAACCAATCTTCGCCGGTAACCTGTTTAATTACTCCATAAGAAACTAATTCAACCTCGGATTTTTCAAAATTTGCTCGGGCATCATATATCGGGTTCCAGGAAGCACCTCCTACCAGATAAGATACTTTCAAATCTGTGGTCCCCTCTTTTAAAACTTCCAGCTCCACCATAATTGATCTTTTTAGTTTACTCTGTACCCCGGATACCTGGGACAATTCTCTTTTTAAAGTTTCAAGCTTATTATTTAAATCTCTAATCTCAAGTTCACAATCTAAAGCCTGGGTGTAGATATCTTTTAACTCTGCATCTAAAAAACTAAGAATATTTTCTAAATCACTTATTTGCGGCATACTGGTAATCAAATCTTGAGGAATTTGTGTATTGGAAAATAGAGTTATCGAGTTTAGAAATTTTTTCTTCTCCATAAGTATGGTTTCCAGGTTTTGCATCCGGGTTATCTCATCTTCTAATCTCTGAATTTCCTCTTTTAATTGCTGAATTCTTTCAGAAGGTACTTCTTCTAAATACTCTCTTTTAACCTGTGCTCCAAAAAGCTTGATTATCGCTGTTCCTTCTGCAGAAACCCTTAAAGAATTCTCGTCAACCTCGGGAATGATATTTGAGAAAATTGCCGTATAAGTTCCCTTATCAAGTTCAAGATGGGTAACCCTATTTATCAAAGCAGAATCAGTATAGACGCAAATCCCGCTAATCTCTGATTTCACTTCAATTTCGGTGGCATAGATACTGACACCAACAAACAAAATCAACCCAAAAAAAATTATAATTTTTATTATTTTATTCATCTTCCACTCCCTTTACTCTTTATTTTTCGCTCTCTGGTATAGGCCAATTAATTCTGCCGTAGCTAAAATATGTCCTTCCATGGCTTCTTCTAATTCCTTCTTCTTGCAGCCCTCTTCTATATGAAGTTTTTCATCAAGAGCATACAATTTAAAGAAATAACGGTGAGTCCCTGAAGGCGGGCAAGGGCCTCCATACTCTAATTTCCTAAAATCATTAGTCCCTTGAGTACCTGGAACTGTATTTTCCTCTATCACATCAGAAACGTGTATATTAAATACTAACCAATGCACCCAGGTCCCCATCGGAGCATCAGGATCCTCCATAATAAGGGCTAACCTTTTAGTGTCTTCCGGAATGTTCTCAATAATCAAGCCAGGGTTAATGTCTTTACCATCACAGGTAAATTTTTCCGGAATAAATCCATTGTTTTCAAATTCAAGGCTTTCTAATTTCATCATTTTATCCTCCCTTTTTTTTGACAGGGGGCGGTTCTCTGTTATGTTCGCCCTGTCATTTTTTTATTTTATATTTTAAATTTTCTATCTCTTTTTCCAGCCATTTGGGATATTTAGGCACTGCACCAGATTGAGAAACCACAAAATTACCTACCATTTCCGCAAACTCTGCCGCCTCATATATGCTGGTTCCGCATAAATAAGAAAACAGAAAACCTGCACTATAGCTGTCTCCACCTCCTACGGTATCGGCTACCGGCCCATTTAATCCTGGTACCTTTTCCAACTTGCCATTACGATAAACAGATGAACCATTCTTTCCATGAGTAATACAGACAATAGAAGGGTCGTATTCCTGACAAATAAGCTCAGCAAGGTTTTCTTGTTTTAATGTTTGTCCGAAGAGAAGCTCAGAAATAATAAGAGCCTCTCTATCGTTCATTTTCACTATTGAGCACTGACATAA
>JADBKX010000049.1:0-6638 GCA_014894735.1 Candidatus Sediminicultor sextus
TTCAATATTCTATTTTTGGTGATTATATCACTTTTTCCGAATGTTTACAATGAGTAAATTCATCAATTCACCAATTTACCGATTTACCAATTAAAGACAAGAAATACAAAATACAAAACTAGTTTTTAGTTCGCTGTAAATAAAGGCTTTTTTAAACTTGCAACTTGCAACTCGTAACCTGTTACTCATTACTCATCACTGTATTTTCTATACGCTAAACGCTATACGCTCCACGCTAGATTTATTCAGTAGCTTTGATTTCATTTTGAATTTCTTCCAAACTAAATCCCCTTAAATTAGCGTAATAGTCCAATACCTTATTCAAATAATCATCGGGCAATTCCTGATTGTTAGTTAATCGTTCTTGTACAGCATAAGGTCCTAGGTTGTAAGCTATGACAGCAGTGTGTAAATCATTAAAATCTCTATTCAATATCGATAAATAATAGACTCCAATTTGAATGTTTTTGATGGGATCAAACAATGTTTTCTCTGCACCATCCCATTTAATACCAATATTTTCTGCTAACTCCGGAGCGATAAACTTTCTTACCTGACATAATCCATAAGCATAAGAATCTGAAACTGCGGTTGGCTGGTAATTGCTTTCTGTTTTTATTATTGCAGTTATTAATAAAGGATTAAAATTATATTTTACGGATTCTTCATAAATAGTCTTAGATATCTCATATATAGATTTACTGTCTAAGGTAGAATTATTTTTAGATATATCATTTACTGTTCTTGTAATATAATATTCTCTCTTAACTTCATTGGAAATCATTCCGGTTAATTCTTGTAATTGCATATAAATTTCTGTAAATTCATCTCTACCTATTTTCGCTTGATTATATTTTTTTATTTCATTAAATAAATCTTCCTCTATACTGACTATCTTCTCATTTATACTGCCTATCTTCTCATTATTTAGATTAATATTTTCAACATATTTTTCCGTCTGTGTGCTCAAGTTATTAATGCTAATTTGTAGTGTAATGAATAAGATAATTAAAAGAAACATAAAAATTAGGACTAGCAAACCAAGATTTTTATTAATTTTTTCTCTAAATGAATCTACCGTATCGTTTTTTTCTCCTTTGTTCTTTTCATTAGACATAAATATCCCTCCTTAGGTATTTTTTTAGGGATGGCAGCTTTAATTTATTGTATTTTGCTACCTTCAGCTATATCTTTATCTATAGTTAATAAAACTACATCATCTTTACCAACCGCCGCTAAAAGCATGCCTTGAGATTCTATCCCTCTAAGCTTCACAGGTTGTAAATTAGTTACTATTACGATTTTCTTCCCCAATATTTCTTCGGCAGTGTAATACTTTTTAACTCCAGCTACAATAGTTCTTGTTTCTGCTCCTAAACTTATTTCCAATTTAAGTAATTTATCTGTTCCGCTCACTTCTTCGGCAGAAATAACCTTTCCTACTCTCAAATCAATTTTTTTAAATTCATCGTAAGATATGATATTAGATTTGTCTTCTTGTAACTTTTGCAGCTCTTTCTTTTTAGTATCAATCCTGGGAAATATTATTTTTCCCGGCTTAACCAGAATTCCTGGTATTAATTTTCCCCAAGAAGCATCTTCGTCCAATCTTATTTTTTCTAAATCGCTTTCTAATCCTAACTGTTCCCAAATTTCTTTTGCTTTTACCGGCATAAAGGGATAAATTAAAATGGCGGATAGACGTATAGATTCAGCCAGATTATATAGAATAGTAGATAATCTTTCCTTTTGTGAACTATCGCGCCCTAATATCCAGGGCGCTGTTTGATCAATATACTTATTGGTTCTTCTTATAAATTGCCAGATAGTTTCCAAAGCGGCGTTAAGCGATAAATTATCCATTTGAGTATAATATTTTTTTATATTTTTTAAAGCAAAATTCTCTAACTCCACATCATATTCTTCTTTTTCTATCCCTGATTGGGGAATCTCTTGGTTAAAATACTGGGTAATCATAGCTATAGTTCTACTTACTAAATTCCCCAAATCGTTAGCCAAGTCATAATTTATTCTTTTAATCAATAAATCTTTAGAAAAATTACCATCTTGCCCAAAAGAAACCTCTCTCATTAAAAAATATCTGAAGGCATCGGCACCATATTCTTCTATCATTTTGTAAGGATCTACTACATTTCCCTTAGACTTTGACATTTTTTCTCCCTCTATAGTCCACCAACCATGAGCAAAGACCATTCGGGGAAGTTCAATCCCAGCTGCCATTAACATGGTAAACCAGATAACAGTATGGAATCTCAATATATCTTTTCCAACAAGATGAACATCTGCCGGCCAATATTTCTCAAATTTTTCATTATCTATATTATATCCTGCTACTGTAATGTAATTTAATAAAGCATCATACCAGACATAAATTACATGATTATTATCAAAAGGGACATCTATACCCCATTTTAAGCTTTTTTTTGTTCTGGTTATACTTTGGTCTTTAAGGCCACTTTTTACAAAACTTATAATTTCATTTCTTCTTGCTTTCGGTTGAATGCATTGAGGATTTTTTTCAAAATATGATGAAATCTGATCTTGATATTTTGACATTTTAAAGAAATAACTTTCTTCCTTTATCTTTTCAATCTTCTTCCCGCAAGTAGGACATGTTTCATCTGTCAACTGAGTCTCAGTCCAAAACGTCTCACAGGGCACACAATACCAACCCTCATATTCACCCTTGTAAATATCACCCTTTTCATATAATTTAGCAAATATCTCTTGAACTACTTTAATATGTCTTGGTTCAGTTGTACGTATAAAATCATCATATTTTATATTTAGTAAAGGCCAGAGATTTTTAAATTTTAATACCATCTTATCTGCCAGCTCCAAAGGTGTTAAATTTACCTTTTCTGCTGAACGGGCAATCTTTTGCCCATGTTCATCTGTGCCGGTAGAAAAAAAAACATCATATCCGCATAGCTTTTTATATCTAGCCATGACATCTGCAGCTATTGTAGTGTAAGCATGTCCGATATGTGGTACATCATTAACATAATAGATAGGAGTAGTTATATAAAATGTTTTTTTAGATTTTTTATTTTCTTTCATTTATTATCATCCTTTCTTGTATAGTATCGCGTATATCGTATTTCGTAATAGACTTATAATACACTAACCTCTAAATTCTATGTAATCTTCTGTCTTCTGGATTCTGTCTCCTGGCTCCTGGCTTCTTAACGATATACGATATGCTATCTTTACATTTCCAATAATTTTTTGTATATCAGATTTTTTGGAATGTTTAATTTTTCCTGAGTAATTTTTATTATATCTTTATTTGAATAACCCTGATTTTTTAGTTTTTTTAAATATTTTTCCATTATACATTCATCTTTTAAAAAATCTATTGTATCGTTTCCTTTTTCCTTAATTCCCCCCTGGACAACTAGAGTAATTTCACCTTTTATCTCTTTTGTATTCATTTCACTTAGAACCAGATTTAGTTTTCCTCTGATTATCTCTTCGTACTTCTTGGTCAACTCGCGAGCTATAACTATTTTTCTATCTCCCAAAATTTCTAACATATCTTTCAGGGCTCTTTTCAATCTGTGAGGAGTTTCATAGAAAATAATGGTTCGCTCTTCATTTTTTAACCTTTTAAAATATCTTTTCCTCTCTTTGATTTTTCGAGGTAAAAACCCCTCAAAAACAAATTTATCGGTAGGCAGGCCTGATACAACTAAGGCAGTTATCAGTGCTGAAACACCGGGTATAGGAATTATTTTTATATTATTATTTAAAGCTAAATTTATCAATACATATCCTGGATCGGAAATTCCTGGCATACCCGCATCAGAAACCAGAGCTATGTCCTGACCATTTTTTAATATTTCTACCAGATAGGGAGCTTTTTTAAATTTATTATATTCATGGTAGCTTGTAACTTTTGTATTGATCTGGTAATGAATTAATAATTTTTTTGTATGCCTGGTATCTTCAGCGGCAATTAATTTTACCTCTTTTAAAATATTTAAAACCCTGATAGTAATATCTTGTAAATTTCCAATAGGTGTTCCACAAATGTATAAAATTCCCCTTGTTTTATTTTTATCCAAAACACTTATTCATCTCCACTTTTTTCGTTAATATTGAAATATAGGATTCTCAATTTTTAATTCCTCTTTTCCCCCTTTTACTCCCTCTAATAATACAAGATTTGCATTTTCTCCTGGCCGAGGATGAATGAATTTTACAACCTTTGGTTCAATACCATATTTTTTTAAAGCTATTACCAATTTTATTAGTTTCGTACTTCTATAAATTAAATAAATTCTTCCCTTATTCTTTAGCAAATAATTACTTACGGAAATTATGTCCTCTAAATCACCTTTTATTTCGTGCCGGGCAATGGCTCTACTACTTGAAGGATTAATCTTCCCCTGCCCCAGAGAAATATAAGGAGGGTTACTTACTACAACATCAAATTGCTGGTTTTTAAAAATATTTTTTAGGTTTCTGAAATCTTCTTGAATGATAGTGATATCATTTTGTAATTTATTTAATTCAATACTTCTCCTGGCCATATCCGCCAAATCTTTTTGTATCTCAATACCATAAATAGACAATTCCTTTCTTTTGCCAAATAAAAGCAGAGGAATTATTCCAGAACCAGTTCCTAAATCAATAATATTTTCATAATTTTTGAGTCTAATAAAATTAAGCAGTAAAATAGAATCCACCGAAAAACGATATGAATCCCTTGCCTGGATAATTCTTAGTCCTTTATCTCCTAGATCTTCTATTTTTTCATTATCACTTATTATCATCATTTTTTGCACTTTTATTTTTCATTACAAGTTCTTCGAATTCTTCTTCGGGTATCTTAATTCTTTTCTTAATACCATCATTTTTGCTGTTAGAGTCGCTTTCTAATTCAACTATAATATATTTTTTTAACACATTTATTTCTATAACTTTTCCTTTGCCTTTCTCTGTTTCAACATTCTCTCTTAATTTAGGATATTTTTTTAAGCACTCTTTATAGAACTCACATTCGTAAGATAAACAGCACATTAATCTACCGCAAAGGCCTGATACTTTAGATTGATTCAGGGCAATTTTTTGTATTTTAGCCATATTAATATGAATTGGAGCAAACTTTTGAATAAAAGAAACGCAACATACTTCTCTCCCACAAATTCCCATTCCACCTATTAATTTTGTTCCATCTCTTACTCCAATTTGTCTCAACTCGATTTTAGTTTTAAATACTTTAGCTAAGTCTTTAACCAATTCTCGAAAATCTATTCGTTGAGTAGAAACAAAATAGAATATTATCCTACTTCCATCAAATAAACACTTTACGTAAACTAATTTCATGGGCATGTTATATTTTTTAATCTTCTCTTTACAGATATTTAATGCATCAATTTCCTCTCGCTTTATTATTTCGAGTTTCTCAAAATCCTCTTTATTCGCTTTTCTAAGTATATTTTTAAGCGGGGTATCTAATTCATCATTTTTTATATATTTGTAAGGGATCACTACTTCGCCCAAATCTAAACCAATAGTTGTTTTTACTAAACAAATATCCCCTTTCTCTAATCTAATTTTATTATTAATTTTAAAATAATAGATACAATTTGTTTTGGTAAATTTTAAACCAGTTACTTTAGGCAATACTCAACACCTACCATCTTTATATATAATCTTTCCAAAATGAGACGTGTATTTACATTTTTTATCAAATATTCTTCTATCTGTTCCAAATAATCCAAAATATCAATTAGAATTTCCTGAGAATAGATCTGAGATTTTTCATCAAGTATTTCTAATTTATCGCAATTGGCAATATACTTTTGATCTCCTGTATTTTTAATGATTAAAATATCCCGATACCATAATTTTATCATTTCTAAAATCTCTTTTATTCTATCTATTTCGGATACCATCTTTTCAACTTTTGCAAAAATATCTTCACCAGGTTTTCCGGGAGATATGGCTGATAAGTCGTCTAACACTTCTTCTCTTCTAATAAAATATTCCTTATCTGATAATAATTTTAAAGCGCTTCCGATGCTCCCTTGAGCTAATCTGGAAATAATTTCAGCTTTCTCTTTTTCTAAATTTTTATTATTGTTTAGTAAAAACTCTTTTATTTTATAAGAGGATATTAATCCAAAATTTATTATCTGGCAGCGTGAGACTATAGTGGGCAAAATTGGATCTATCTTTGAGCAAATCAGAATTATTATTGCATAATAAGGTGGTTCTTCAATGGTTTTTAATAAACAGTTTGACGCCTCAAGGGTCATTTCTTCTGAATTGTCTATAATGTATATTTTTTTTCTACTTTCAAATGGTTTTAAATTAATTTCTCGGCGTAATTCTCTGATTTGTTCAATCTTTATTGAGCCTTTAATTGATTCGATTATTTTTAGATCTGGATAACATTGCTTATTAATCTTATTGCATATACTACAGGTGTCACAAACTTCTAAATTATTATTTAAATTTAAACAATTTATGATTTTGACAAATTCTATAGCGGTAAATTTTTTTCCTACTCCTTCGCTCCCGACAAAAATATAAGATGAGGAAATCTTATTCTCTTTTAGAGATTTTGTTAGTATTTTTATTGCTCTTTCTTGTCCAACTATATCTTT
>JADBKX010000049.1:6738-9089 GCA_014894735.1 Candidatus Sediminicultor sextus
TTTTTTATTCACAATTTTGATTATCTCTTCAAATATATCTTCTTTGTTCCTGTTAGCATCAATTATTTTAATTCTTCCTGTTTCTTCATAAGACAATTGGTAATAGCCTTGTCTAACTCTTTCTAAAAATAATTTCCCTCCGATAATTTTTTTATTTATAAATTCTTCTTCAAATCGCATTTCACGCGAATTACCGAAAGAAGCTGACCTCCTTAATCCTTCGTATGGATCAATATCTAAGATAAAGGTTAAATCAGGAATCGCCTTTCCCACGACTAAGTTATTTAGATGCTTTGTAATTTTTAAATCTATACCTCTTCCATACCCTTGATAAGCAGTAGTAGAATCATAAAAACGATCAGATATAACTACCTTCCCCTCTTCTAACGCTGGTAATATTATTAATCTGACATTTTCTGCCCGAGAAGCTAAAAACAATAGCATTTCGGTTTTATAATCCATACCATCATTTTTTTGGTCGAGAAGAATTTTTCGTATTTTATCTCCAATCTTTGTTCCCCCCGGTTCTTTAGTATAAATAGAAGGTATTTTTTGTTTAATTAAAAAATCGAAAAGCATCTTTGCTTGGGTAGTTTTCCCACAGCCTTCAAGCCCCTCAAAAGTTATAAATAAACCTTTTTTCATTATATACTTCTTTAATCCTTTTCAGATTGTTAATTAAATTAAATAAAATACTTTTTTGCCTGTTGTATCACCCTTTAACTCTTCTTATTTTCATTATCGTACATAAGCACTCGGCAAATGTCGGTTAGAGTTACTATTCCCACTAATTTCCCATCTCGCAAGACAGGAAGCCTTTGAATTTTATTTCTAATTAGTAAATCCGCTGCTAAAACCTCGTTGTCATCTTCATCGATAGTAACAATATTCTTTCTCATAAATTCTTCAATTGGATGTTGAGAATATTCTTTTAAACTTTTAGATAATTGTATAAATTCAGAAAGAATAGAACCACTATTTATAATTCCTAAATAATTCGGTAGAGCAGCTCTGATTATGTCGTGTAGAGATATAAATCCAACAACCTCTTGATTATTGTTAACCACTGGAAGCCCGGTAATTTTATGTCTGGATAATATTCCTATTAAATCTGCCAGTTTACATGAGGCTAAGGCACCGGTAACATCCCGAATCATTATATCCTTTATTTTCAATCTTTTAGTATCTCCTCCCTATATTTATCTTTATAGTCTCTTAACGTTCACATATTGAAGACATCTCTCTACTTCTTCCCTTGAACTAAATTCCTCTTCTTCTCTTAGAGCGCTGGCTAAAGCACAGGCCATAGAAAATTTTATTGCTTCCTCAAGATTTTTCCCTTCTTCGGTTAGGGCAATTGCAAATCCCGCAATCAAGGCATCACCTGCTCCGATTAAATTTACGATTTTCTGATAGTTAGTCTCTGCGAACCATATTTTATCTCGGGTAGCAACTATATCTTTTTCTTGTTCCAGAGAAATTACACCAATTTCTGCTCCTCTCTGTACAACTTCTTTTGCCGCTTTAATTGCATCTTCTTCCTTATCAATTTTAATTCCAAAGACTCGATTGCTTTCTCGAAGGTCAGGCTTTGCTAAAAAAGGTTTTTTTTCTAAACCTTTTATAAATTGTTCTCCGGAAGTATTTAAAATAGTTTTTACCCCTCTTTCCTTAGCAATAGAAATTAAATCACCATATATATTTACAGGAATGCCTCGAGGTAAACTTCCTGAGAGTGTAACTACACTGCATTGAGACATAACCCGATAAAAGATTGATTTTAGCATTTCTAAGTCATATTCTGTAATTTTAGGTCCTGCTTCACTTAATAAGGTATGCTGCCCCGCTTTTTTATCTGAAATAATGGTATTACTTCTAGTCTTCTCTTCGATGTGCCAAAAATTAGTAGTTATGCCCATTTCTCTTAGTTCTTCTTCTATCATTCTCCCTCTGCCGCCTCCTAAAAATCCGATAGCGATAGTTTCTCTGCCACATCCCCTAACAGCTTTAGATACATTTATCCCTTTACCACCAGAAGTGGTCCGGGCATTTAAAACTTTATTGTAGTGATTTATTTTTAAATTATTAACCTCTAAAATCACATCTATTGCAGGGTTTAAGGTAACAGTACCTATCATATTTTATCCCTTCCCTTTTATTATACTCATTTTTCTCAACATTTTTAAAATTATAACTTACTTAAATATATTTATCAATCTTTGCTCTTATATCGTATTTCGTATATCGTATATCGTTCAGATTTAACTTGATTATATCAAAATTAAAAACTTAAAGCGAAAAACTAAAAACCATAATTTAAAATTCAAAACCTATTCTAGTATTATATTATT
>JADBKX010000100.1 GCA_014894735.1 Candidatus Sediminicultor sextus
TAAATATTATGAACATATTAAAATTAAGAAATCATATTCCCATAAGTGGTCCGGCAAGAAGAGAACCTGCTGATGGCACTGAGTCAGATATGCGAGTCTCTTTAGGTTTTGAACCCGCTTGGTTTCACCAGCGATGCGGTATTGATTTTTCAGAAAAGTGGCATATAAATCCTTTTTATCGCTATGCTAGTTTGAAAAAAATGAAAAAAGAGCTGTGCCAGAAATTTCCTTCAGTTTCTTACTGGAGCGAGGAGTATAAAGATGATTTAGCTACTATTTCAGGATGTTATGGTGCTTATGTTATTCCAAAAATATTTGGGTTTCCTTTAGTATATGAAGAAGATAGGTGGCCTGTTTTAGATAAAAACAAAGAGAAACTTACAAAGAAAGAAATGGAAGAACTAAATATTGATAATATGCTTTCTAGTCCATTTGTGGAAGAATTATTTAATCAGATAGATATTATTGAATCAGAATGGGGGAAAATACATGGCTATTTAAACTGGCAAGGTGTTCTCAATAATGCTTTTCACTTAAGGGGAGAGAATATTTTTACTGATTTTTATGATAAGCCAACTCTGGTGCATTATTTTTTCTCTACAATTTGTGAAGTAATGATAAGATTAGCTCAAAAAGTTCAAAAGAGACAGCGAGAATCCGGATTTTACATCAATCATTTTTGTGTAAGTAATTGTACAGTTAATATGGTATCTCCCCAAATTTATCGAGAGTTTCTTTTCCCTTATGATAAGAGGATTGCAGAAAGTTTTGAAAGATTTGGTATGCACACTTGTAATTGGGAGGTTACTCCTTATTTAGAAGAGATAAAAAAATTACCCAAAGTTGGCTATCTGGATATGGGGATGATGTCTGACCTGAAGAAAGTTAAAAAGATGTTTCCTGAAGCAAGGAGAGCAGTTATGTATTCACCCGTTCGATTGCAGGAGGCAAATTTAGATGAAATTAAGAAAGATATGAAAAAAATATATAATGAGTTATCCCCCTGTGATGTGGTGATGGCTGATATTGAAGCTGTCACCAGTGATAAAAGAGTAAACGAACTATTGCAAATATGTAAAAATTTAGAATTAAGAAAAGAATAAAATAAGACATTTTCATTAAGATAATATTATATAACAAAATACAGAAGTAACTAGAGCTATATCGTATAGATTTAAATAAAATAAAAGAGATCATGAATATCTATCAAAGATAAAGGAGTTAGATTTAATGATAAATACTATAGGAAAGAAAAAATTAGAAGGAGTTATCCCTGCATTAATTTTACCTTTTAAAAAAAGTGGGGATATTAATTTCGAATTATTGGAAAAACAGGTTTCTTATCTTGTTTCTTCAGGGATAAACGGACTTTTTGTCAATGGTACAACTGGTGAAGGAGCCTGGTTAACCATGGAAGAGAAAGAGCAGGTATTCAAATCCGTTAAAGAAATCAGTAAGGGAAAAGTTTTTCTTTGCGCGGCGTGCCTTCAACCCTCCACAGAAATGGTGATTAATGAAATTAGAGCTTTTGAAAAATATGAACCAGATTATATTGTGGCTGTAACTCCTTATTATTATAGTGTTCCACAAGAGGTAATTATGGAACATTTTAAAAAAATTGCTCATTACAGTTCAGTACCCTTAATTATATATAATATCCCTCAATGTACCCATAATAAGATGGAATTAATTACAATATTAGAACTCGCTAAAGAGGAAAATATTGCTGGCATAAAGGATAGTTCTGGAGATTTTATATCTTTTACTCGAGGAGTATATACATCAGTACCTGAATCTTTTTCTTGGATTCAAGGTGAGGACTATTTGGATGGACCGGCTTTTAATATCGGGGCTGATGGAATAGTTACTGGTTTAGGAAATGTATTTATAGAACCGTATGTAAGGATGTATGAAGAAGCGAAAAAAGAAAACTATCAGGAAGTTAATGAAATACAAAAGAGAATTAATGAACTATATGAAATAATACAGCTTACTGGAGGGAAAGTAATTCCAGCAATTAAATCTGGAGTTGCTTTATTAGGAAGAAGTACCAAATGGATGAAAATGTTTTCTCTAACTTTAGGCAAGGAAGACATAGAAAAAGTGAAAAGAGTAATTATAAAACTTGGTTTACTTAGTTACAAATAGAAAATAAGAGATTATAAATTAGAAATTTTATTTTTAAAAATTATCTAGTATGTCCTGAAAAACGCACCATATGTGATTGACATTAAAAGTTAATAATGCTATATTTTACTTAAATAAAGTTCTAAAAATTAAATTATGGATGCTCGTATAAACTCTTGGATATGGCAAGGGTGTTTCTACCAGGTGACCGTAAATCACGACAGGCTACGAGTGGAAGTGCACCTTAGGGAATCGCTTATTTAAGCTGATTTGTATTTGTAAATATTATATTACGCTTAGATAAGATTAGAACCAAGTGATGCAAAGTATATTTATTTTATACTACACCGGAGGGTTAAAAGCCCAGGCGGAGAGGTTCCACTCTGATTGATGGAATTTCTATTGTCTGGGTTTTTTATTTTAAAGATGTTAGGGAGGT
>JADBKX010000136.1:0-3418 GCA_014894735.1 Candidatus Sediminicultor sextus
GAAATACCAAAAACAGAAGAATATCCGGAAATTCAGAAACCCTATTATGAAGAAAATGAAATACCAAAAACAGAAGAATATCCGGAAATTCAGAAACCCTATTATGAAGAAATTGAAGAAATTAGGAAAAAATATGAAGAAAAACCCACCGAAACTGAAGAAGAGGAAGAAACTCTTCAATCTTTAATAGAAGAGCTTAGAAAAAAATATATAGAACAAGATAAATGATTACTTCTCCAGATACGCAACTGTAACTCCCATTCCTCCTTCTTTTGTATCTCCAGTCCTGAATGATTTGATATAAGGAATTTTATCTAACATTTTTTTTACTTCGTCTCTCAAGATGCCTTTGCCTTTTCCATGAATTATGTACACCGGTGAAACTCCCAACAGATAAGCGTCATCTAAATATTTTTCTAACACAGGCATTGCTTCTTCAATAGTTAATTGGCGAATAGAAATCTCATTCCTAAAAGTTTTTATTTTAGATAAAGAAAAACTATCCCTTCCGCTTAAACCTCTATTAAAATCATTTCCAATATGGCTGTATTCTTCCGGTACCTTATCAAGTTTATCTACTTTTTCTATATCGAAAATTGAGACCAGCATTTTCATATTATCAATTTGAATCTTGCATTTTTTACTTTTGGTAGAAATAGAAAGTATTATCCCTTTCTTATTCAAACTCTTAACTAATACATAATCTCCTATTTCAATATTTTGATTTTTAATTAACTCTTTCTCCGGCTTTATCTTTACTATCTCATCTTGTATTTCTTTACTAATTGCTTGCATTTGTTCTAACAAAGGACCTTTAGATTCTTCAATTAAAACCTTTTTTTTATTCAATCTCTCTATTATTTTTTCAGCCTTATTCTGAGTTTCCTTTAATATCTTTTCTGCTTCCAGATAAGTTTTTAGAATTATTTCCTTTTTATTCTCCTCAATTTTGTTTAATTCTTTTTTTAATTTATCTCTAATTTCGATACTCTCTTCTTTAGCTACTTCTATCAGATTTTTTTCCTTCTCAATTAGTTTTCTGTCTTCTTCAATCTTTTCAATCAAATTATCTGCTTTAATTTTTTCCTGGGATAAAAAGCTCTGAGCCTGAGAAACAACTTCCGGAGCTAAACCTAATTTTTGGGCAATTATAAAAGCGCAACTCTTTCCGGGTAATCCGACAGAAATCTCAAATGTCGGTTTTAAGGTTTCTTCATCAAATTCAACACGGGCATTACATACTCCTTTGGTTAAATATGCATAAGTCTTTAAAGAATCATGATGAGTGGTCGCTATTACCCTGGATCTCTCTTTACTTAAGAAATTTAAAACTGCCATACCTAAAGCTGCTCCCTCTGTAGGGTCTGTGCCTGCACCTAATTCATCAAGTAATACAAGAGATTCAGAATCAGCTTCCCTTAAAATTTGAACTATATTCTTCATATGAGAAGAAAAGGTGCTTAAATTTTGTTCTATACTTTGTTCGTCTCCTATATCGCAGAATATCTTTTTGAAAATAGAAACCTCGCTCCCCTCCGCAGCGGGAATGTGTAATCCACATTGAGCCATAAGAGTAAGAATACCCATGGTTTTCAAAGTAACTGTCTTACCTCCTGTATTGGGACCAGTTATTACTAAAATATTAAAAGTTTTTCCCAAATTTATATTAATGGGAACGACCGGACCTTGTAATAAGGGATGTCTTGCTTGGAAAAGAATAATAAAACCATCTTGGTTTAATATTGGTTCTACTGCCTTCATTTTATCGGCCAATACTGCTCGGGCATAAATAAAATCAATTTCACCCAGACTCAAAACACTATCATTAATCTCTTGTGTTCTTTCTCCAATAAGGGAGGTTATTCTTTGCAGAATTTTTAATATCTCTTGTTCTTCATCCTTAATTAATTGACGGAGTAAATTATTTAACTCTACCACTACAAAGGGTTCAATAAATAAAGTAGCTCCGCTATCAGATTTATCGTGAACTATTCCAGGAAATTTTGCTTTTTTTTCTTGCTTTACAGGTATAACGTACCTATTTTGTCTTACAGTTATTAAAGGTTCTTGAATAATGGCGGCAAAACGGGAAGATCTGATAATGATTTCCAGTTTATTTTTCAGGGCTTGTTCTTTTTTTATTATATCTCTTCTAATCTTCCTTAACTCTGGGCTCGCTTGGTCTAAAACTACTCCATCCTCATCGATACATTGAATTATTTCTTTCTCTAATTCGGAAAAAATTCGTATTTTTTCTGCTCTCTCTCTAATCAAAGGATATTTTTCTTTGGTTTTCAATAGAAAATTTTTAATCAAGCGAGAAGTTTTTAAAACTTTTAATATTTTTACAATCTTTTTTGCATCAAGGATAGATCCTATAATTGCAGATCTTTTTAATTCACTACTAATGTCTTCTAATCTGGAAAAAGGAGGGGTTCCGTCGTAAGAAATAATTTCTCGCATTTCGGTAGTTTCTCTTTGAGTATTAATAATTTGCTGCAAATCAATCTTGGGAGTGATATTTTCTACGATTAATTCACCAGTAGCAGTGGATGTTTTTTCCTTTAATTGATTTTTAATTTTTGAAAATTCTAAAACCGATAATGTATGTTCGTCCAAGATATATCTCACCTTTTTAAATTAGTCGTTAGTGAATAGTAAATAATCGTTAGTAATTGGTTAGCTAGTTAGCTGGTTTATTAGTTAATTAGTTTAGCATTAATTTTTCAATATACTCATTCCCCAACCAGTCAACCAGGTAACCAACTAACCATCTAACTAAATCCAATCGCTATACGTTGTACGCTATTCGTTAACATCCTATATGCTGATTAGGGCTTAGGGAAAAAGGAAATTCCTATACAATTAAATTAAGATGGAATTTTTTAATAAATTCTTCTGTGTTAAACTGGATGCTTATAGGCAGCCAATCCTTTAAATAATCGTAGACGATGGTGATCATAACCGCAAATCTATTGGCCAAAAACGAGCTTTCTAATTGTTCTTTCAAAAAAACTGGTAAAGGAATAAAGGTAATAATAACTAATAAAATTCCTACTATTACAAAACCTTTGGTTAAACCAAACAAAGCTCCTCCTAAACCATCGATCCAGGAAACAAACAATAAGGAAAATATTTTTTTAAAAAATATTTCAGTAATTCTGGCGATTAGACATATTCCTAAGAATATTAGAGCAAAGCCTAATATATTTGCTATTTCCCTGCTTATTTGGCTATGTGCACTTATATACTCTCCAACCTCTTTAAACCAAAAAATTGCCAGAAAAATAGCAGTAATAACTCCTATTAAATTTATTATTCCTCTGATAATGCCGCGACGTATCCCAATAATCATATTTAATAAGATTATTATCATTATTGATACATCTATCCAATTTATTGTCATAGATATTTCCTT
>JADBKX010000136.1:3518-8955 GCA_014894735.1 Candidatus Sediminicultor sextus
TTTTAGTACTATTAGCTTCTTTCACTCTCTAATCTTGGCAGAAAATTTAGTAATTAATTGCTCTCTAATTTCTTTAAATATATTTCCCACTTCCTGGTCGGTCAAAGTACGGTTTTCGGCTTGAAAAACCACAGAGTAAGCTAAACTCTTATAACTATCACCAATTTGCTTTCCTTTAAATATATCAAACAAAGTTACTTTTTTAATTAACTTTTCATCAATAGATTTTATCGTTTTAATAATATCAGCAGAAAGTATTTCTTCTTTTATAATCATGGCCAAATCTCTCTGAACTGAAGGATATTTTGGTAAAACACAATATTTTATATCTGAGGGAACGTTGGGTAATAAATTTTCAAAATCAATCTCAAACCAATTCACTTTCCCCGGGATACGATAATTGTTTATTACTTCCGGATGTATCTCGCCAAAAATACCTATCTCTTCTCCTCCCATAATAATCTTGCCATTCCGTAGAGGATGAAAAGCAGGATGATTTCCAGGGATTACTTCCCAATTTTCCACTTTTAAGCTCTGAAAAACTGTCTCGATTATACCTTTAATATCAAAAATATCTAAAGAAAGTGATTTTTCCCAAATATCTCCCCGACCGATCTTATTTATTGCTCCGGCTATTATTAATTTCTCTTGAGGCAAGGAATTTGGTTTATCAGGGTAAGGTAAGTATATTTTACCTACTTCAAATATTTTAACCAACTCTGCTTGTCGATTAGTATTCCATTTAATAACTTCTAACAAACTTGAAATTAAAGAGGTCCGCATTAAAGAATGGTCTCTGGTCATAGGGTCTTTAATTTTTATGGCATTCCTTAATTTATGCCCTTCGGGTATTCTTATTCTATCAAATATGTCAGGAGAAATAAAACTATAAGTTATCACTTCATTTAAACCACAACCGATTAATGTTTCCCTTGCCTGATCAATTAGCTTGAATCGGAAATTTTTTCCCTCTTGGGCAATGGTATGGTTAAAGAGAGTAGGTTTTATCTTATCGTAACCATAAATACGAGCAATTTCTTCAATTATATCTATTTCTCTTTCCACATCTCCTCTAAAAGAAGGAGGAATTACTTCGATATATTCTCCCTTATCTTCTACTACTTTAAATTCTAATTTATCTAAAATATTAATAATTTTATTCTTTATTTTAGATTCATTTTTATCTAGAAGCTGTCCCAATATTCTATTTACTCTTTTTATCCTTAAATTTATCTTACAAGGTTGATATAATTTTTCATTTGTGTCGATTTTCCCCGAGCTTATTTTCCCCATAGCAATCTTATTTATCAAATCAGCAGCCCGATCCAGGGCGTATATTTGCACTTCTTTATCTATCCCCTTTTCAAACCTGTTTGAAGCCTCAGTTCTTAAGCCAAATTTCGCAGTACTTCTTCGATTATTTACTGAACTAAAATAGGCTGATTCTAAAAATACATTTTTAGTGTTTTGATCAATTTCAGAATGCTTTCCTCCCATTATTCCGGCAAGGGCTATAGGTTCTTCTGTATCAGCGATAACCAAACTCTTGGAAGGCAACTGTCTTTCAACATCATCTAAAGTAAAGATAGTTTCCCCCGTTCTGCTTCTTCGAACTATAATAGTCTTCCCTTTAATCAAATCAAGATCAAAAGCATGAAGCGGCTGTCCTGTCTCCATCATTACAAAATTAGTAATGTCTACTATATTATTTATTGGTCTCGCTCCTAATAATCTTAACTTCCATTTTAACCATAAAGGCGATTCTTCCACTGTAATATTTTTTATTACTCTTCCGGTATAACGAGGACATAAATCTTCTGCTTCAATTTTCACAGTAATATCTTTTTCAATTCTTTCATCTTCTTCTTTTATCTTTATTTCAGGAGTTTTAAGCTTATTATCGGTAATTGCTGCTACTTCTCTGGCTATTCCTATTATACTCATTAAATCAGGACGATTAGAATGTATTTCAAAATTAAATATAGTATCTTCAAACTTTATTACTTTCCTTATATCTTCCCCTATAACAGCATCTTCTTCTAAAATTAATATTCCGGGTGATTCCCCCGGTTCAATACCCAGTTCAGAAGCTGAGCAGAGCATCCCTAAAGATAAAACATTTTCAAATTTCTTACTTTTGATAATTCCTATCTGGGGTAATTTTGCTCCTTCTAAAGCAACTACCACTTTATCAGAAACCTTCATATTTTTTGCCCCGCAAATTATTTGAAGTATTTCCTCTTTTATGTCTACCTGACAAACAGATAATATTTTATTTTCAGGATGTTTATCTATAGCAGTTATCCTGCCCACTACTACTTTTTCTATCTCAGTAGATATGTTTTCCATCCTCTCTAAAATTATGCCATTTATCGTCAATCTTTTAGCAAGCTCTTCAGCCGATATATCTATATCAACATATTCTTTTAATAAATTATAAGAAACCTGCATTTTCTCTCCCTCCCTGTTTCGTATATCGTATTTCGTATTTCGTATTTCGTAAAGATTATAGGATTACAAATGAGCCATTTATCTTATCGGTCGCTAAGCATTGAGCGTCTACAAAACTAAAACTAAAAATTCAAAGCGACCTGTCTGCGTGCAACGCACAGGCAGAAAAGTTAAAACCCATAGTTCAAAATTCAAAACTTTTTTCATATTGCTCTTTTTCTTTCTTCTGACTACTGGATTCTAACTCCTGACTTCTATTTTTTTCACGATATACGATATACGAAATACTATATACTAATTTAGAATTGTTTTAAAAATCTTAAATCATTTTCAAAAAATAACCGGATATCATTTATGCCGTATTTCAGCATGGCAATTCTTTCTGCACCCATTCCAAAGGCAAAACCTGAATATTTTTCCGGATCGTATCCTACCATCTTAAAGACTGCTGGATCGGTCTCCCCTGCACCCATAATCTCTAACCATCCACTATATCCACAAGCCGAGCACCCTTTTCCCTGGCATAGTAGACAAGATACATCTACTTCTGCGCTCGGCTCTGTAAAAGGAAAATAACCCGGCCTAAACCTTACTTTCCTATCCTTACCAAACATTTTATGCACAAAAAAAGTTAAGACCCCTTTTAGATCACCAAAAGTAATATCTTTATCCACTGCCAAACCTTCTATCTGATGAAACATGGGTGAATGAGTACTATCGGCAGCATCCCGCCGATAACACTTTCCCGTTGCTATAATTCTAATTGGAGGTAATTGTTTTTCCATAACTCTTATTTCAACTGGTGAAGTATGGGTTCGAAGTAAAATTTCTCTGCTTATGTAAAAAGAATCCTGGTCATCTCTGGCGGGATGATCTTTAGGAATATTAAGTGCCTCAAAGTTATAATAATCTAACTCTACTTCCGGACCCTCTTCTATCTTAAATCCTAAACTCAAAAAAATTTCCTCAATCTCTTTTAGTACCAAATTAATGGGATGAATGGCTCCTTTATCTATTTTTCTCCCCGGAAGAGTAATATCAATACCTTCTCCCTGTAATCTTTTTTCTTTCTCCAGTTTTTCTATTTCTACTTCTTTTGTCTTGAGTAGATCTTCAATCTCTCTTTTTGTTTGGTTTAATAACTGCCCAGCTTTTGGCCTTTCCTCCGGAGAAAGTATTCCTAATTTTCTCAATAGGAGAGTTACTACCCCTTTTCTGCCTAAGTATTCTACTCTTAATTTTTCAATATCTTTTAAATCCTTAACCCTATTTAATTCAGAAACAATTTCCTTTTTGATCTCTTTTGTTTTATTTTCCAATAGTATCCCCTCCTCATCATTAATAAACCTTGATAAAATAAAAAAAGGTTTATAATTTTCTTCGCCTGGTAAAGGGACGAAAATTATTAACCTTTTCCGCGGTACCACCCTTTTTGATCTACTTTTTTTATTAAGCAAATCCGTACTTTCCTCCTTATAACAGTGGAGTGCTGGCAAAACTTACTTTTTAAAATTTCAGCCTGCAGTTCTAAAGTGAATTTCGGTTATTGCTTATCCGGGTTAAATATTAAGTTAGTTATAACCTACTTATCTTTATTATAACTTTTAACAAAATATTGTACAGATATTAATACGTATAAAAATAAACTTAATTTACGCTTTCTTTAGCTACTTTCACCACGCTAACAAATGCATCATGATTTCTTACTGCTAATTCAGCTAACATTTTCCGATTGATTTCTACTCCTGCAACCTTTAAACCTCTTATAAATTTATTATAAGATATTCCTTCGTTTCTGGCAGCAATACCAATTCTGGTTATCCACAAACCTCTAAAATCTCTTTTTCTCGCTCTTCTATCTCTATAGGCATAAGAAAGCGCCTTCATCATAGATTCATGAGCAGTACGATAAAGTTTGCTTTTTGCTCCCCAATATCCTTTTGTTAATTTTAATACTTTATTTCTTCTTCTTCTTGAGGCAACACTATTTGTCGCTCTTGGCATACCCTTCACTCCTTATCTTTTTATATCCGAATTATTTTTCTATATGTCATTCCCGCACCAACTTTAATGAGTGTAAACTGTAGCGGGATTCTATTCTTCTTTTATCTTCTGGTCCCTTTGGGTACGATGCATCGTGCCCCTACTTATGAATTCCATATTAAGTGCGGAATGGGAAAAACAATGTTGTAATATTTAAGAAAATATTAAGAATAAGGTAACAATACTTTAATATTTTTTACCTCAGCACTGCTAACCGTAGTATCTTTCCTTAGATTTCTCTTGCGTTTTGGAGTCTTTTTAGTCATAATATGGCTTTTATAAGCCTTTGACCTTATTATTTTACCTGAACTGCTTAACTTAAATCTTTTTGCTGAACTCTTATGTGTCTTCATTTTGGGCATATATCTTACTTCTCCCTTAGCAATATTTAATTATTTTGGCATTAAAACTAAAGTCATATTTCGCCCTTCTAATTTTGGTTCCTTTAAAACTTTAGCTATTTCATTAGTATCCTCAATTATACGTTCTAATAATTTTCTTCCTAAATCTACATAATTCATCTCTCGCCCTTTAAACATTATAGTAATTTTCACTTGATTACCTTCTTCTAAAAATTTACATAGATTTTTTACTTTAAAATTGTAATCATGTTCTCCAATATTAGGGCGCATCTTTATTTCTTTCATTCCGCCGCTTTTCTGTTTCTTCTTCCCGGTCTTATTTTTTTTATCCAGTAAGTATTTATATTTTCCGTAATCAATAATCCTACAAACCGGAGGCTTAGCTTCTGGTGCAACTTCAACTAAGTCAAGATTACTCTTTTCGGCAAGTTCAAGACCCTCCTTTTTACTTACTACCCCTACCTGTTTACCTTCAAAATCTATAAGCCTAATCTTTTCTGCTTTAATTTCTTCATTTATTCTTAACTTTGTTGTTGACTTAATTCCTATTTTCCTCCTTTACACCGCTTAAAGATGAGCAA
>JADBKX010000169.1:0-6140 GCA_014894735.1 Candidatus Sediminicultor sextus
TCTCTCTTGGTTGCTATATCAATAATACTGGAAGTAGGGTAACCTGCGGTAGTAAAACCAGCATCTATCTGCCCGTCGACTAAACGCTGAGCAACTTCATTAAAGTCAATAAAATCTGCTTTTATATCATCAAAAGTAATCCCATGTGCCTTTAAAATTATCTCAGCATCAGCGGCAGTTCCACTATTGGGAGCACCTACTCCTACCCTCTTCCCTTTTAAGTCTTCTATGGTTTTAATTCCGGAAGCCTTGGTAGCAATTATATGAATAGTTTCTGGATATAAAGAAGCAATACCCCTTAAGTTAGTGATAGGTGGTGTATCTTTTAACATCCCTGTGGCAGTATAACACCAATAAGTTGTATTAGCCTGGGAAAAAGCTGTTTCAATTTGACCTCTACCTATTAAATTACAGTTTTCTATTGATGCATTTGAGGTCATTGCAGTCACAATTAATCCTTCGACATTATTAGAAAGCATCTGAGCTAATGCTCCACCCAAAGGATAATAAGTTCCGCCGGTTCCGCCGGTAGCAATAGCTACAAATTGTCTTTCGGCAGCCATCCCAAAACTGAACATTCCCATTACTAAACTAATTGCTAATACTAAAATTAATATTTTCTTACTTTTTAACATGAATAGATTCTCCTTTAAATTTTTAAAATTTAGTTGATCATACTAAAAGCAAATATCTTTCTCAGGCTTATACCTCACCTCCTATTTTTTCATCTCTTTCCTTCAGCAAATCTATTCAAAGCAATTTTTTCTAAATATTTACTTTTTATGTTAAAATATCCTGAAAAAGTAAATAAATATAATTATCAATTTGATTATATTAAACATATAGCTAAAAATCAAATATTTTCAGCATTTCAGCCTCTTTTTCCCGCATAATTTTATAATCTTTGTCTTCTTCGTGAGCATAACCGGTTAAATGCAATAAGCCATGAATTAATAATACTGCTAACTCTTTTTCCATACTATGATTTAAGTTATCTGCCTGTCTTTGGGCAGTCTCAACGGAGATAATTATATCCCCCAAAAGTTTATCACTCTCTGATTCCGGAGTTTTGACAGACCCTTCCCATAAACTAAAAGATAAAACATCGGTTGATTTATCAATCCCTCGATATTTATTATTCAGTGACCTTATAAATTTATCAGCAGTAAATAAAATACTAATTTCAGTTTTTTCATCAACTTTCAGAAACTGCAGAGCCTTTTTGACTATCTCCCTTATCTTCCGTTGATTTATCTTTATTGTTTTCTGCTGATTTTTTATTAGAATTTCCATTCCTTTTTCCCTCTTCTTTTATTTTTTTTATTAAATCCTCATCGGGATATTCCACCCGGCTGTGAAACATTCCGGTAAGAATCCGGGAAAAACTATCTCCAATTTTATCCAAGTCTTTCAAGGTCAAATCACATTCTTCCAACTGGCCATTTTCTAAATTCTTCTGGATAATTTCTTTCGCCAGGTTTTTTATTCTAGATGCCGTAGGATTATTTAAACTTCTGGTTGCCGCTTCTAATGAATCAGCTAGTAAAATAATTCCTGCTTCTTTAGTCTGGGGTTTTGGTCCGGAATAACGATAATTCTCTTCGGCGACTGCATCATTAACTGATCCATTTTCTTTTAAAGCTCTGTGGAAGAAATAGGTAATCAAGTTGGTTCCGTGGTGTTGGGCAATTATATCAATTATATCTTTAGGGAGTTTATTTTTTTTCGCCAATTCTATTCCTTCTTTAACATGAGAAGCAATGACTAAAGCACTTAAACTGGGTTCCATATCATCATGAATATTTTTATATGCTTCTTGATTCTCAGTAAAGAAATAAGGTCTTTTTATTTTACCTATATCATGATAAATAGCACCAACCCGAGCTAATAACCCATTACCCCCAATCTCTTCGGCAGCGGTCTCAGATAGATTTCCCACAACTATGCTATGATGATAGGTACCGGGTGCTTCCAATATCAACTTTTTTAATAAAGGCTGGTTAGGATTAGATAATTCCATCAGTTTAAAAGAGGTGGTAATATCGAAATAGCTTTCTAAGAAAGGTAGAATTCCGATAGTCAAAATTACTGCTAAAAAACCGTTTAACACTCCCCATAAATTGTTTTGTAAAATTAGATAATAACCTTCATTACTGATTAAACCCAAAGCTGATATAGTAATAATATTAACTCCGGCAATAATTAACCCTGCACGGGTCAGGCTTGACCTTTGGGTAGCTTTCCGAATACTATATATAGCTACAATCCCGCTAATTATCGAAACTAAAATATAATTTAATCCGCCTCCCGGAATAAATCCTATTAACAAGCTTAATATGACGGTAAGCAATATGGCAATATTGGGACTTAAAGATATGGCAATTAACATTGAGGCAGATGCACTGGGCATTAAATATCCTGATACCTGACTTGCTATTTTAGCGAGCAAAACAACAAAAATAGAAATAATACCCAGCAATATCAATTTATTTACATTTTTATAAATGTCAGGATAAAAGTAGCTTAAATATAAAAAGACCACTAAAAGGCAGATCGCAGTAATCATAATTATGCCTACAATATTGGAAAAATTTATCTTAGGATTTTTTAGACCTAAAGCATTAAGAATAGCGATACCTTCCGAAGTTGCCACTTCTCCTTTTCTTATAATTATCTGCCCTTTTTGAATTGTTCTTATAACATCATCTACCGAAGCGATAGCTTCCTGACGCCTTTTTTCGGTACCTTCTTCATTTAAAAATAAACTTGGCAGAAGCAAAGAGGTAGCAATCTCGCTAGCAATCAGGGCATCATGATGATCGAGGGAAATCTCACTAATCTCCCTAATTAGTTGTTTTTTAGCATTTTCTAAATCATCTTTTTTAATTCCTTGTTCCATAATTTTTCTCAAGGAACTTTTAGTATCTACCTTTATTTTCTCTAAAGATAAATTATCCAGTTGGAGACAACCTACTATGACCTGTTCACTAATATATAATCCTAAATCTTCATTTATTTCATTAGCCATAGCCATTTCGTTTAGCTCAACATCTATCAATCTGCTATCGGTTTCCACTATAGGGGCAGTAGTATCTTTAGATGATTCATCTATTTTTTCTTGGTATTCTTCTATTTTTAAAAAGAAACTATCTATTTCTTTTTCAACATTTTCAATATTTGCTAAATTTAAATCATATACTTCTTTTATCGATTTGGCAGCTTTTTCTCTTAAATTTTGCGTTGCTTCTACATCTGCAAATTCAAAATCACCCGGGGACAGAATATCTTTCGTGCAGATTTGCCCTTCTTTCAAAAGAATTTTATCCGGGAAAAAATTAATAGACAGAACGAGGGTAATGGCGATTAACAAAATAAAAAATATAGATATTTTTTGTATTGTATTTTTATCAATCAATTTTTTCTTTTGCATGTTTTTACCTGAAATTTTACCTCTACTTTTCCATTTATTCCATTTATCATATAGTTTTACGAGGTTGCATTACTCCTTTTTCTGGTTACGTAAATCTTCCCTTTCATAAGCACGGATAATCTCCTGAACCAATCTGTGTCTCACTACGTCCCGATCATTAAGATATATAAATTCGATACCTTTTATCTTTTTAAGTATCTTTTCCACTCTGGTTAATCCAGAATGTTCTTTAAGTGGTAAATCTATCTGAGTAATATCTCCATTAATGATAACTTTAGAACCAAAACCAAATCGGGTTAAAAACATCTTCATCTGACCAAAAGTAGTATTTTGAGCATCATCCAAGATAATAAAGGAATTATTTAAGGTTCTTCCTCTCATATAGGCTAATGGGGCAATTTCTATTATCCCTCTTTCCATATACTTTTGAAATTTTTCGGAAGGTATCATTTCGTACATTGCATCATATAAGGGGCGAAAATAGGGGTCTATCTTTTCCAATAAATCTCCGGGTAAATAACCTAAACTTTCTCCGGCTTCTACCGCTGGTCTAACCAAAATTATTCTATCTACTTCTTCATTCTTTAGGGTAGACAGAGCAATAGCTACTGCTAAGTAAGTCTTTCCCGTTCCGGCAGGTCCGATAACAAAGACAATATCATTCTTTTTAACAGCTTCTATATATTTCTGTTGACCTAAAGTTTTTGGCTTAATCTCTTTATCTTTTTTAAAAACGCGAATCACGCCTTTGTATAACAATTTCCAATCTACAGGCTGGTTACTCTGCGACATTTCGACATGGTATTTTACCTCTGCTATAGAAAGTGGATGTCCATTCCTAATTATAGAGAGAAGCTCTTCAATCATTTTTACAGCCTTATCCGTTTCGCTCTTTATCCCTGAAATAACTAACTTGCTATCATTTTGAGTTGATACACCTATTGAAAAATGCTGGTTGATAAATTTGATATTTTCATCATATTGTCCAAAAAGTTCTCTTAGCTCATCTTTATTATTAATTAATATACTTTTACTTAGGTTTTTATCTTTTTCTATTATAATTCCCCGCTTTCGTAAAATATAGTAACAAGTAATAAGTAATGAGTAATAAGATTAAATTTCCTAATTCCTAAAACAGGTTACTTATCACTTATTACTCATTACTGTATTTTAAGTTCCTATACGCTGTACGCTCTATGCTAGTTTTATTCACTAACGACTAATTTATCGCAGTCTTCTATATCTCTGAAAATCATAAGGTCTTAGAACTCTAGGCGGTGCAATTATCTCTAATAATATTATTCCGTTAACCAGAATATTATTCGATAAATATATTTCCAATCCGCTTTCCCGACCAGATGAAATTTCTTCCCCATCTTCTACTACCGGTTTTTCAGCTAAAACCTCTTTCTCTTTATCCTCACTTTTGTTCTTATAAAATTCTTTAACCTCGTCATCTAGAATAATTTTATCCTTTTTTTCTATATTATCAACTTGTTTAATATTAATCTTATCCCCGGGTGAACCTGCTTCATGCTGAATTTCTGAAAATACCAAGATGGAATT
Source organism: Candidatus Sediminicultor sextus (assembly GCA_014894735.1). Classification (GTDB taxonomy): domain Bacteria; phylum Atribacterota; class Phoenicimicrobiia; order Phoenicimicrobiales; family Phoenicimicrobiaceae; genus Sediminicultor; species Sediminicultor sextus. The sequence continues at coordinate 4,997 of JADBKX010000169.1, forward strand.
ATCTTCTTCTTTCCGCATTAAGCTATAAGATTTTCTTTTCTTATTTCCCATCCGACTTAACAAATTTATTATAATATAGAAAATAAATATATATAAAACTAATGACATTGTTTATTCTATCCTTTTTAAGTAAAATAATATTATCTTATTTATTTTCTTTCTTCTTTGAGGTTTCAGAGATACTATCCCGCATAGCAGTATCAGCAGCGATATTCTTCAAATTATAATAATCCATTACTCCTAATTTTCCTGTCCTTAATGCCTCTGCCATAGCCTTAGGAACTTCTGCTTCTGCTTCTACCACCTTTGCTCTCATTTCTTGGACTCTGGCTTTCATTTCTTGCTCCTGAGCTACCGCTAAAGCCCTTCTTTGCTCGGCTCTGGCTTGAGCAATTTTCTTATCCGCTTCTGCCTGATCAGTCTGCAACATGGCACCAATATTTTTACCGACATCTACATCAGCAATATCTATGGATAATATTTCAAAAGCTGTCCCGGCATCTAAACCTTTTTTTAATACAGTCTTAGAAATGTTATCTGGATTTTCTAAGACATTTTTATGGGTTTCTGCTGAACCAATAGTAGTAACAATTCCCTCTCCTACTCTAGCTATAATGGTTTCCTCGCCAGCCCCTCCAACTAACCGTTCAATATTTGCTCTTACCGTCACTCTGGCAGTGGCCATAACTTGAATACCATTTTTGGCTACCGCTGCTACTATCGGTGTTTTTATTACTTTCGGGTTTACACTCATTTGTACAGCCTCTAAGACATCTCTTCCAGCTAAATCAATAGCGGTACCCTTTTCAAAAGATAAAGGAATGCCTGCTCTTTCTGCAGCAATCAAGGCATTAATCACTCGATCAACATTTCCCCCAGCCAAGTAATGTGCTTCCAATTTATCAATAGAAATGGTCAAACCAGCTTTAGTGGCCTTGATTAAAGCATTAACAATCTGATGGGGAGGAACCCTTCTAAGTCTCATACCCACCAAAGTAAAAATCCCCACCTTTACTCCTGCCGCTATAGCTGAAATCCATAATCCTACCGGTATAAATTGAAAGAAAATATAGATTATAAAAATAACTACGATAATTGGAATCAACGGAACTAATAACTCAATCATTTCTTATACCTCCTTATT
>JADBKX010000169.1:6240-8847 GCA_014894735.1 Candidatus Sediminicultor sextus
TTATTACCTTCAACGCTTATTATTTTTATTTTGGTATTAGAATCAACGTATTCCCCCCGGGTAAGTACATTTAATTTTTTACCATTAACTTCTGCTATACCAGACGGACGCAAAGGTGTAATGGTTATGCCTTTTTTCCCGGTTAATCGTTTTAAATCTTTTGTCCCTACTGTATATCCCAATTCCTTTTTCTGCTCAGTAGAAAGTACAAACTTTCTCCAGGTTCGAGTGGAAGGAATATATTTAATTAATAAGAAAAACCCTATTACGGATACACTCAAGGCTATCAAAATAGAATAAGTCGCCTGGATAATATTCCCAAAAGTAAGAAATATACTGGCTAAAATAGCTGTAATTCCGCTTATTCCAGCCAGACCGAAACCGGGAATAAAAAATATTTCTGCCAAAAGCAAAATAAACCCGATTGCAAATAGGATAATTGTTTCAAATCCTGCTAAACCGACAATGATATGTCCTCCAAAAAATAAAGACAGAGAAATTATTCCTATTGACCCTGCAATCCCCCAGCCTAAAGTCCAAAATTCAATTATTAGTCCTAAAAAACCTATAGACAATAATAGTGAACTTACTACAGGATTGGTAATAAATCGGCTTATATTCTCTGCCCAATTTGGATAAATATATACTATTTTAGCATCTTTGAGATTTAGAAAATTTAAAACTTCTTCAATATTTGAATAAATACCATCTACAAAATTTAATTTTATAGCTTGTTCTGCATTTAAAGTTAATATTTTATCTTTTTCTATTATACCATTAATTTCTACATCTTTGTCAACCATGGCTGCAGCTATATCCTCCGAACGCCCTCTGCTTGAAGCAGTAGAAGTAAATTCAGCCCTTAAGGCTGAAATATTTTTTTCATCTGCCGGTCTAGGTTCTGCTGCACCGATACTGGCACCTTTACCTATTAGAATATATTCTGCAGATAGAGCAATCAGGGCTCCTGCAGACCATGCTCTATTTTTAACATAGGCTACGCTTGGTATACTCAGGCTCATTATCTTATCTCTTATCTGGGTAGCGGCATCAACCCTTCCCCCGAAGGTATCAATTTCTAAAATAACCGCTTTTGCCTTGTTTAAAACCGCTTCCTCTAAAGCCCGCTTTACATAAGAAGACAAACCTAAGTCAATTGTTCCTTTAATGGACACTAAATATACTTCATCTGTTTCGTTGGCGAAAGTGTTTAGAGCAATTAAACTAAAAATTACAAATAGAGTTATAATGACAAAAAATACTTTGTACTTTTTATTTAAATTATATTTTATTATCAAATAATTTATACTCCCAGATTAGTCGTTAGTTTGAAATACAATATACAAGATAAACTAGTTAAATAGTTTAATTCTAATAATTTATTGGCCAATTTACAAAGTCACTAATCAACAAATCGAGATATATATTAAAATTATAAAATTATAAAAACAAAGAAAGACTCAAGATACTTACCAAGGCAAGTCTGAGTCTTTCGTTTTTAGCATTAATTTTTTGAATTATCCAGTAAATCCCGTACCATTTTATTAACTATTTTTCCATCTGTTTTCCCCTTTAATTGGGGCATAATTTCTCTCATGACGGGACCTATGTCTTGTAGGCCTTTAAATTCAAATTTTATAATAGCTTCTTTTACTATTTTCTCTACTTCTTCCTCAGATAATTGTTCAGGAAGATATTCTTTTATTATTTTAATCTCTTTTTTTGCCTTATCAACAAGTTCTGGTCTTTGGCCCTTGATAAAAAGATCTAAAGATTCTTCTAACTTTTTTAAATGGTTGGTTATTATTCCAATAATTTCATCTTCGGTTAGTTTATCTTTTTTCGATATTTCAGTGTTTTTAATTGCTGCCCTAATCAATCGTAAAGTCGATAATTTTAATTTTTCGTTCTCCTTTAATGCCACTTTCATATCATTAAAAATAACTTCTTCTAACGATAGCTGTTTTGGCATTTAAAATCTACCTCTTTTTTTTAGCTTTCTCTGAGCAGCAAGAGCTTTCTTTTTCCTTCTCACACTTGGTTTCTCATAAAATTCATGACGCCGAAGATCGGATATTATTCCACTCTTCTGGCATTCCTTTTTAAACCTCCTAAGTGCGTGATCCATTTCTTCATTATCTTTAACTTTTATTTTGGCCATATTTACACCTCCCATCCGTACATATTAGGCTTAACAAAATGATAGTGTTATGGGTAAAATTGTAATAATATCATTCTGTTTATCAAATATAATTATAAACGTCAAATTTAAATTATTATTTACCTATCCAAACAAATATCTTTCATATTATATAATACAAATATAAATTTATCAAGAAATTCATCAATTAGATTTAGACTATCGTCAATTAGTTAACGGGTCAAACAAAACCCTTATATTATTATATTAACTAAGCCTTATGTCAAGTCTTTTTACTAACAACTTTTTTTGATAATATTTTTTATTTATCTTTTATTTTAAAAAATTCCCTATTATACCCTGGATACACAGGTTACTGTAAACTTTAGTGGGGTAATCAGATAGAAAGAAGAATGCTACTTTTTCTATCTTTTCTTTCGCTTTCTTAACTCGATACTCAATACTAT
>JADBKX010000113.1:0-6000 GCA_014894735.1 Candidatus Sediminicultor sextus
GAAGGATTTTTTAAACACCGTGTGGTATATTTAAAATAGTAAATTGGGTCACCCAGTTACCCAATCACTTAGCAAAAAGAGGTAAATATGGAATTTAAAGAAATTACTCCTATTCGTTTATATGAAAGCGTAATAGAACAAATTATGGATTTAATTAGAAATAGGGAATTGAAACCAGGAGATAAACTTCCCCCCGAGAGAGAACTGGCTGAAAAGTTATCTATAAGCAGAGGTTCTTTAAGGGAAGCTTTTCGAGTTTTAGAATCAAGAGGTTTAATTAAGAGTAAGCCTGGGGGAGGAAGGTTTATTCGAGAGATAAGGGAAAACGATCATAATAATACAGAAAACATTATCTTAAGTTTGGAAAAATCTTCTATCTTAGAACTTTTAGAAGCAAGAGAGATATTTGAGGTAAAAATTGCTGAAATTGCTGCCCAGAGAGCTACTGTCGAAGATATAAAATCAATTGAAGAAGCTCTAAACAAAATGAACGAGGAAGATGGACTAAAAGATGATAAAAAAACGGAATCGGATACAGAATTTCATTTAGCTATTGCCAGCGCTTCTCATAATTTTGTCTTTGTCAATATAATAAAATTACACTTGGATTTATTAAGAAATACTCGAGAAAAGACCCAGCAAATTCCCGGGAGGCGGGAAGAGCGATGGCGCGAACACCAGGCAATATTACAGGCCATTAAAGAACATGATACTAAAAAAGCCGGAGAAGCTATGCTGAAACATTTGAGAAAGGTAAGAGAAGTTTTGGCGAATATATCAAGTTAGATAGAAAATTGTATTAATAATTGGAAAAAGTAGAATAAAGATTAGGATATTCAAAGAATATTATTTAGTAAAAGTGAGGAGATTACACCATGAAGGAAATAAGAGTTCTATCCCCAGTGGGGATGTTGGGATATGGTTTCCCAGTAGAATCTTTTCAAAAGGGTTTAGAAAAAAAGCCCCATGTCATAGCCGCTGATGCCGGTTCCACCGACGGCGGCCCCCATAAATTAGGAGCAGGGGTGGGTATCGTAAGCAAAGAAGCAACCAAAAAAGACCTTACTTTAATGTTAACAGCGGGTTGCGAAAATAAAATACCAGTTATTATCGGCTCTGCCGGAGGTTCCGGTGCCGAAATCCATCTTAATTGGACCTTAGAAATAGTAAACGAAATTGCCAAAGAGAAAAACCTACACTTTAAGATGGCCTTAATTCATGCAGAAGTTGAAAAAGATTATCTTCAAAAAAAGTTGGCTCAAGGGAAGATAAAACCTTTAGGCCCTGTCCCCGAATTAACTGCTAAAGATATAGAAGAAGCTACTCGAATTGTGGCGGTAATGGGAGTGCACTCTCATATAAAAGCCTTAGGGATGGGGGCAGAGGTTATTATTGCTGGCCGCTCTAATGACCCGGCTATGTTTGCCGCTCTTCCTATTAAGGAAGGATATGATCCCGGACTGGCTTTGCATATGGGAAAGATTTTAGAATGTGGAGCTATGGCTTCTACCCCGGGGACTACCTCTGATTGTATGATGGGATATTTAAGAGAGGATTATTTTATTGTAGAGCCAACTAATCCCTTGCGAAAATGTATCCCCAGTACAGTAGCCGCTCACACTCTGTATGAAAAATCGAGTCCCTTACATATTATTGGTCCAGAAGGAGTAGTAGATGTTACCGGATGTAAATTCGAACAGTATAGTGAAAGGGCAGTAAAAGTATCGGGTTCTAAACTAAAGAAGAGTAAAACTATTAATATAAAATTAGAAGGGGCAAGTAAAGTATCTTACCGGACTATATGTATTGCCGGTGTAAGAGATCCTATTATGATTAAACAGATTGATGAATGTGAAAAACATGTCCGTGACACTGTACTTACTTACTTTAGTAATATTTCTCCCGAAGATTATAGCCTTATCTTTCATATCTACGGGAAGAACGGAGTTATGGGAGAATTAGAGCCCAAAAAAGAGATTACCTCTCATGAACTTTGTCTTATTTTGGAAGTCGTAGCTAAAGACCAGGGGCTGGCCAATACTATTTGTGCCTTTGCTCGTTCTACTTTAATGCATTATTCTTATAAAGGCCGTATTGCTACTGCCGGGAATTTAGCTTTTCCTTATGCTCCTTCTGATATACCTACTGGAGCGGTTTATAAATTTAATATTCATCACTTGGTAGAAGTCGATGACCCCGATGAACTTTTTTCTATAGAAATGGTAGAAGTTTGAGATAATAAAAAGTTTAAAAAGGAGAATAGATAAATGACTAAAGAAGTCTCTATTGTTGATTTGGTAAAAGTAATTAGAAGTAAAAATGCCGGTCCCTTTGAATTGACCTTTGATATAATTTTTAAAGATAAACTCACTTACGAAAAAGTTAAGAAAAGCAAAGTAATTACTAAAGAACTTATTGCCAAACTCTACCATATTCCTATTGAAAAAGTTCTTTATTTTGTGGAATTTGACCCGGCTAATGCTATAAAAGCAACCATTGTAAGGCCGGTGGATTCAGGAAGTATCGGGGAGACTGATGTTTATGGTGCTCAACAACATGCCCCACTTTTAGATATCAAAATACCTTATGAGGAATAAGGAGGAAAAAATGAGAGAAGATTTATTAAAATTTATTCCAGAATTTAATTTAATCAAAGATCCAGATATAAAAGAAAAGGTTTTGAAAGTGTGGGAGATTGCTCTTACAGCCGGAGGTTGGGAAATGAAAGATCTTCAAAGAATGCCCTTTACTTTATTAATTGACTCCTGTCCTTGTAATATGATTGAGCATATTAGGGGAGTAGTAAATGTTTCTGTGAATGCTGCTGAGGCTCTTCAAAGCATCTATGAAGATAAAGTGAAAATAAATGAGGATTATCTTGTTGCCGGTGCATTACTTCACGATATTGGGAAATTAGTAGAATATAAAGAGGAGAATGGAAAATTTATTCAAAGTAATTTGGGGAAATTAGTTCGTCACCCCATATCCGGAGTAGGTCTTTGTTATAGTCAGGGTATTCCCGAAGAGGTAATACATATTATTGCCTCCCATTCCTGGGAAGGAGATCGTTCCAGGCGAACTCCGGAAGCCATTATTGTTCACCATGCCGATTTTACTAATTTCGAACAATTTAAATAAGGAGGTCATACTATGGGTAAGACTTTTGCGGAGAAGATATTAGCCCTGAAATCAGGGAAATATAGTGTAGTTGCCGGAGAAATTGTGACTGTTTCTCCGGATATAGTGATGTCTCACGATAATAGCGCCGCGATAGCTAAAAAATTCAAACAGATTGGAATTGATAAAGTAAAACATCAGGAGAAGATAATCATTCCCCTGGATCATTGTGTCCCGGCAGCAACAGAAAAATATGCTTCCAATCATAAAGAGATAAGAGAATTTGTCCGGGAACAGAAAATTGAAAATTTTTATGACATTAATATCGGAGTATGTCATCAGGTTCTTCCGGAAAAAGGCCACATCATTCCCGGGACTCTAATTTTGGGAGCAGATTCTCATACTACAACCTATGGAGCATTTGGAGCTTTTTCAACCGGGATTGGCAGGAGTGAAGTAGCTTCCATCTGGGCAACAGATGAAATCTGGCTTAGAGTGCCGGAGACCATCAAGGTAAATATTGAAGGAGAAATTCCTCCCGGAATATATCCCAAGGACATAATCCTCCACATTATCGGAGATTTGGGTGCGGATGGAGCATTATATAAAGCAGTGGAGTTTAGCGGAAAAGTAATTAAGGAAATGGATATTGGGGGGAGAATGACCCTATGTAATATGGCGGTGGAAATGGGGGCAAAGATCGGCTATGTAGAACCGGATGAAAAAACCATACAATGGCTTGCTCCAAGAACCAATAAAAAATACGAAATAATAAAATCAGATTTAAGTGCTGAGTTTGAAAAAATCATAAATTACGATATAAGTGATTTAGAACCTCAAATTGCCTGTCCTCATACCGTAGATAATGTAAAACCTGTATCAAAAGTGACAGGGACTAAGATTAATCAGGCATTAATTGGAACCTGTACCAATGGAAGGATAGAAGATTTAAAAATTGCCAGTAAAATTCTTCGTGGTAAAAAGATCTCTAGCAAAGTCAGACTATTAGTTTTTCCTGCCTCGATGGAGGTCTTTGCCCAGGCAATGGAATTAGGAATCCTTCAGGAATTAGTTAAAAGTGGGGCTGTAATAATGAATCCGGGATGTGGTCCATGTTTGGGAGCTCACGAAGGGGCCTTAGCCCCCGGAGAAGTTTGCTTGAGTACAGCTAATAGAAATTTTAAAGGGAGGATGGGGTGCAAAGAGGCAGAAGTTTATCTGGCTAGTCCGGCAACCGTTGCTATCTCTTCCCTTTATGGTGAAATTACTGATGTAAGGGGTGATTTAAAATGAGTATTAAAGGGAAAGTATGGAAATATGGTGATGATGTAAATACCGATGTTATCTTTCCGGGGAAATATACTTATACCATCACTGACCCTAAAGAGATGGCTCTTCATGCCCTGGAAGACCTTGATTCGAAATTTGCCAAAGAAGTTAAAAAGGAAGATATTGTTGTCGCGGGAAGGAACTTTGGCTGCGGTAGTTCTCGGGAACAAGCCGCTACCTGTCTAAAATATGCCGGGGTAGGAGCAATTGTTGCAAAATCATTTTCCAGAATATTTTTCCGAAATGCCATTAACCAGGGACTTCCTCTGGTTCAATGCAAAGAAGCAGCGGGGAATATATCCTCAGGTGAATTGATTGAAATTAATTTTGAAAAAGGAAAATTATCGTGCAAGAAGGGAGTTTTTGATTTCCCTCCTTTACCGGAATTGGTATTAGGGATTCTTAAAGATGGGGGACTTATTCCTCATACTAAAAAAATATTGAAAATAGAGAAGGGAGAATAAAAATGGCAAAATATAAGATAGCCTGGCTGCCGGGCGATGGAATCGGAAATGACGTAATGGAGGCAGCGAAGATTGTATTGGATGAACTAAAGCTTGATGCTGATTATTTACCTGGTGATGTGGGTTGGGAATTTTGGAAAAAAGAAGGAAACCCTTTACCTGATAGGACCATAAAAATTTTCAAAGAGACTGATTGTTGTCTCTTTGGAGCGATAACTTCCAAACCTAAAGATGAAGCAGAAAAGGAACTCGCTCCCGAGCTTAAAGGAAAAGGCTATGTCTATTCGAGCCCAATTGTAAGATTACGTCAAGAATTTAAGTTACACACTAACCTGAGACCATGTAAGGCTTATAAAGGAAATCCTCTGAATTATCGTGATGATATAGATTTAGTGGTTTTTAGGGAAAATACCGAAGGGCTATACAGCGGAGTAGAATTTCATCCCCTGCCTAAAGAAGTAATGGATGCACTTTTAAAAAATCATCCTAAGATGAAAAGATTTAAAGAGACTCCTTTAGAAGATATTGCTTTGTCTTGTAGAATCTTTACCCGGAAAGCTTGCCAATCTATTATTCGTCAGGGTTTTGAATATGCTAAGAAGTTTAACAGAAATTCAGTTACGGTTATTGAGAAACCAAATATAATCAGAGAAACCAGTGGATTAATGATAAGAGAAGCCCGCAAGATTGCTCAAGAATATCCTGGAATCGAACTTTGGGAGACTAATGTAGATGCAATGTGTATGTGGCTGGTAAAAAATCCTCAGATTTATAGTGTCCTGGTTTCTTCTAATATGTTCGGAGATATAGTTTCCGATCTCTGTGCTCAATTAATAGGTGGGTTAGGGTTTGCCTCCAGTGCTAATATCGGAGATGATTATGCTCTCTTTGAACCCACTCACGGCTCTGCTCCCAAATATGCCGGGCAATACAAAGTAAATCCCATGGCGATGTTATTAACGATTAAATTAATGTTGGATTATTTAGAGGAAAAAGAATTGGCACAAAGATTAGAAAAAGCTATTGCCCGGGTTATTGAAGAAGGAAAATTCAGGACTTATGACTTAGGAGGGACAGCTTCAACTTTAGA
>JADBKX010000113.1:6100-8828 GCA_014894735.1 Candidatus Sediminicultor sextus
CCCTCTCATCCTTCAGATATTATTCCTGCTGTGCTTAGTACCGGAGAATTTATGAAGAAAAATGGGAAAGAGGTACTGGTTGGGATAATAATTGCCTATGAATTAGAGATGCGTTTATGTCTGGCTGCCTTTCCGGGAGTTCGGGAGATAGGCTGGCATCATGCTACCCTAACTCAATTGGTAAGTCCGGTCGCAGCTGGAAGAATGCTGGGTTTAAATGAAGAGGAGATAGTTGCTGCTATAGGGATCAGCGGTTCTTCTCATTTTACTTTAGGGGGAGTAGTAGCTGGTCATCTTACCAATATGAAAAACGCTGCAGACCCTTTCGCAGTAGAGTCAGGGGTACGGGCAGCCCTACTAGCCAGTAAAGGTTATACTGGTCCGGTAGAAGTATTTGAAGGTAAAGAGGGATTGTTTGAAGTGCTGGATAAGGTAAAATGGGATAAGGATATTTTAACCAAAGGATTGGGAGATAATTTTCTGATTAATCAATGTGGTTATAAAGCTTTTCCTACTGAAGCTTTAACTCATCAGCCCATTACTGCTGCTTTAGAAGTTATGCAGGAAAATAGTATTGATCCAAAAGAAGTAAAAGAGGTTTTAGTAGAGACTACGACTCGAGGGGCAAATATTCTCTCTGACCCTAGTAAATATAAACCAACTACTAAAGAGACAGCTGACCATTCTCTCCCTTATTGCATAGCAGTTGCGGTAGCTAAAGGTAATGTTCTTCCTTCTGATTTTGAAGAAGATGCCCTTCGAGATCCTTTAGTCTGGTCATTACTCGATAAGATTAAGGTATTGGCCAACCCTGAAATCGATGCCCTCTTTCCCAAAGTAAAACGAGCTATTGTAACCATCAAAACTTCTCATGGAGAATTTAAGAAACAGGAAGATTTCGCTGAGGGTCAACCGGAACGGCCTTTAAGCGAAAAAGAACTCATCTCTAAGTTTAAGGCTAACTCCGAGAAAAAAATATCTCCTTCCAGAATGGAGGATATTATTAAAGCCACACAAGAGTTAGAGAATATCGACGAAATCGGAGAATATATGAAACTTTTAGTAAGTGACAAATAGAAAAAATGTTTATGTTTGCGAATAAGGGGGTGATTTAAAGATAATATTATAAATTATATTATTAACTTGCATTTAAAAATGTGAGGTAGAGGTGCGGATAATAATAAGTAAAGATGAAAAATTAAAATTCATCTTAAAAGGTATTTTCTGCCGAAGCGAAAAGATGACATAAAATCTTTTCTGCTGGGCTTATAGTGAATAACTATAAGACTGTCATCAAATCTTTTCTCAGATTTGGATGGAGCGCTGCCCTAAGATAGAGTGCTTCATTTAAGTTTGAGGAGAAAAAAGTTAGGCAATTAATGAAGGCTCTATCATTAATTGCCTAACTTTTATTTCAGATAGTTTATGACTTATCTTGTACAAAATTAACTAACCAGTTAGTTAACTAATTAAATAACTAAGAAGGAGGAAAAGAAGATGAAGGTTTTAGTTTTTGGAGGTTCGGGAAAAATGGGTTCTGCTGTTGCCTGGGATTTAGCCAAAAATAGCACAGTTGGAGAAGTAGGAATTATTGGAATAACAGGCAGACAGGAAAATATTCTTAAAAAGATTAAAAAATGGATAAATAGTAATAAAATAGTACTTCATGCCATCGACATTAATAATCGCCAAGAAACTATGAAATTAATGGAGAAATATGATGTGGGGGCGATTGCTCTACCCGATAGGAAATGTAGTTATAAAGTTGTGGATATGGCTATTGAGTCCGGGCTTAACATAGTAGACATTTTGGAAGAATATCATAGGAAACCGGATAAATATGAGGTTGAAGGTTTAGAAATTCCCAATGGAATGACCTTGGATGAATATGGAGAATCACTTCATCGAAAAGCAATAAAAAATGGAGTAACTTTTATCGATGGAATGGGTTTTGCTCCCGGTTTAACTAATATTACTTTAGGTGAAGGCATTAAAAAAATGGACCACACAGATTCAGCTATTGCCAGATGCGGAGGTGTTCCGGCTAAAGAATTTGCTAAAAATCATCCATTGAAATATATGATTACCTGGACCTTTGAGCATGTTTTAAGAGAATATATGGTTAAAGTAGATGTAGTTAAGAACGGTAAAATTGTAGAAGTAGATGCCATGAGTGATTTTGAAGAATTTAGATTTAATCAATTAGGTGTAGATGAGAAATTGGCCTGTGCTATTACTCCGGGGATGCCCAGTTTTCTTTATACCCGCCCACAACTTAAGGAATGTGCGGAAAAGACTATTCGTTGGCCGGGACACTGGGAAGGAGCAGGAGTGCTAAAAGAATGCGGGATGTTAAATTCTACCCCGATAAAATTTAAAGGAATAAAGATATCTCCTCGCGAGTTCTTATCCCATATAATGACTCCCACACTTCAGCCTTTGGAAGGCGAAACTGATGTCTGTGTGATGTGGAATACCGTTGCCGGGATAAAAGATGGACAGAAAATGCGGATCGATTATTATATGTGGGAAGAGGCAGATACCGAGCATGGTATTTCTGCCATGGGGAGAGTTACCGCTTTTCCGGAAGCCATCGCTGCAGTGATGTTAGGAAAAGGGGAAATAATCAAGAAAGGGATAGTAGCTCCTGAGGATGCTATAGAAGGAAAAATCTATGAAAACTTCTTGGAAGAGTTAAAGAGAAGAAACATAAATATACTTGAGGTTT
>JADBKX010000058.1 GCA_014894735.1 Candidatus Sediminicultor sextus
AAAAAATACTTATGTACTCTCAAATCCTCAGTCAATTCTGGATGAAAAGATGATACTAAAATATTTTTCTGTCGGGCCATTACAATCTTTCCCATAAATTCAGCTAAAACTTTTACTTCCTTCCCTGCCTTCTGGATATAGGGAGCTCTAATGAATACTGCTTTAAAAGGTTTTCCGGAAAAATCTTCTATTTTTAAATCAACTTCAAAACTATCTACCTGTCTTCCAAAAGCATTTCTTTCTACCACAATATCGATTAAACAAAATCTTATCTGCTCAATGCCCAGAACCTTATTTGCTAATAAAATCATACCTGCACAGGTTCCAAATATAGGCATCCCTTCTCTACCTTTTTTAATAATCTCTCGGTCTAAGCCATATATTTTAGCTAATTTACCAATAGTGGTGCTTTCGCCTCCGGGAATTATTAATCTATCTGCTTTCTCTAAATCTCCAACCGTTTTTACCTTGATTCCCTCAAAGCCACACCTTTTTATCATCTCTAAATGTTCTTCTACTGCTCCCTGTAGGGATAATACTCCGACTTTCAAGATTACACTCCTTAGCTCCTCTCTGGTTCATTTTTTAATCTAATTCTTAGCTTACCATCCTCTGTCTTGCATCCGTTCAGCTGCGGCAATTTTCGAAATTTCTATCCCTTTCATCGCTTCGCCCAATCCTTCTGAAACTTGAGCTATAATTTTAGGATCATCGTAATGGGTAGTCGCCTCTACAATAGCTTTAGCCCTTACTTTAGGATCGTCTGATTTAAATATTCCGGAACCTACAAACACTCCATCTGCCCCCAACTGCATCATTAAAGCTGCATCAGCAGGGGTAGCTATACCTCCGGCAGCAAAATTAACTACTGGTAATTTTCCTTTTTGAGCTACCTCTTGTAAAAGTTCAAAAGGAGCGCCTAATTCTTTGGCTTTGGTCATCAATTCCTCTTTAGGTATATTTTTTAATCTTCTTATTTCATCCATAACCTCGCGCATATGCCTCACCGCTTCCACTATATTTCCTGTTCCCGGTTCTCCCTTAGTTCTAATCATGGCTGCACCTTCTCCTATCCTACGCAAAGCCTCACCTAAATTTCTTGCCCCACAGACAAAAGGAACTTTAAAATTCAATTTATCTATATGGTAATTTTCATCAGCGGGAGTTAACACTTCACTTTCGTCAATATAATCTACTCCTAAAGCTTCTAAAACCTGGGCTTCCACAAAATGCCCAATCCTTGCTTTAGCCATTACCGGAATAGTGACAGCTTTCATTATCTCTTTTATTATTTTAGGGTCAGCCATCCTGGCTACACCGCCGGCAGATCGAATATCAGCAGGAACCCTTTCTAAAGCCATAACTGCTACCGCACCCGCTTCTTCGGCAATTTTTGCTTGTTCTGCATTCACCACATCCATTATTACTCCGCCTTTTAACATTTCGGCTAAACCTTTTTTAATTCTATAGGTACCTTTTTCTACCATTTGTTTACTCTCCTCTCCTGTGTGTTCTATTAATCTATCTATATTATAATAGAAAAAAATATAAAAACAACTATTGTTTTAATATTTGTATCGAGTATATCGTATTGCGTATCGTGTAAAGAAATAGAAAAAAAGAAATCATGTGCAAAAAAGATACCGCAAATCTTAAGGACTTACGGTATCTTCTTATAATTAATACTTACTATCCCTTGTTAAGAGATTGCCTATATTATAATTTATTTATTATTTTTTTACAAAGGGTGAGGCTAAGTGTTCATAAAGTTTCCAACGTTTTAAAACCCCTTCTTGAGCTTCTTTTAACAATTTTTTAGCTTCCTCTGGCATAGTTCGGGTAAGCATTTTGTATCTATTTTCATTATATATATATTCTTCTAAAGGAATGCTCGGAGCTTTGGAATCCAATTGGAGAGGGTTTTTTCCCTCTTTATCAAGATCTGGATTGAATCTTATTAAGGGCCAATGTCCCGATTGAACTGCTAACTTTTGTTGTTCCAAACCATGAATCAAATTATATCCATGGCTAATACAAGAACTATAGGCTATAATAAGGGAAGGACCATTAAATGCCTCTGCTTCCTGGAAAGCTTTAATCACTTGCGCATCATTAGCTCCCATTGCCACTCGGGCCACATATACATCTCTGTAAGACATTGCCATCATTGCCAAATCTTTCTTGAAAGTCCTTTTGCCTCCAGCAGCAAACTTTGCAATTGCCCCAAGAGGAGTCGCTTTAGACATCTGACCACCAGTATTAGAATAAGTTTCTGAATCTAATACTAAGATATTGACATTACGCCTCTGGGCAATAACATGATCCAATCCTCCATAACCGATATCATAAGCCCATCCATCTCCTCCTAAGATCCATACACTCTTTTTAGTAAGAACATCTATCAAGCTAAGCAAGTCTTTTGCTTCTGGTTTGTCTATATTTTTTAATTTCTTTTCTAATATTTTTACTCTTTCTCTCTGTTTGTATAGTCCCTCCTCGGTAGACTGATCGGCTGTTTTTATTTCACTAACTAAATCCTTCCCTATATCAGAAGAAAGCCTGTCCAATAATTCTAAAGCATATTCAAGCTGTTTATCTATAGCCAGCCTCATGCCTAATCCAAATTCAGCATTATCTTCGAAAAGAGAATTAGACCAAGCCGGACCTCTGCCTTCTTTATTAAAGGTCCACGGGGTAGTAGGTAAATTACCTCCATAAATAGAAGAACATCCTGTAGCATTGGCTATAACTGCTCTATCTCCAAACAATTGACTTAAAAGTTTTACATATGGAGTCTCACCACAGCCAGCACAAGCACCAGAGAACTCGAAAAGTGGCTGTAAGAATTGAACATTTCTTACTGCGCTAAGCTTTAACTCTTTTCGGTCTACTTCAGGAATTTCTAAGAAAAATTTCCAATTTTTAGATTCTTGTTCTCTAACAGGAGGTTGAGAAACCATGCCTAAAGCTTTTAGTTTAGGATTAGTTTTATTTTTTGCCGGGCAATTGACCACACAAAGAGCGCAACCGGTACAATCTTCAGGAGAAATCTGAATAGTAAATTTTAACCCTTTAAATTGAGAATTTTTTGCTTCTATAAATTTAAAATTTTCCGGTACAGAAGAAAGCAATTTTGGATCATAAACCTTAGCTCTAATAACTGCATGGGGGCATACCATCACACATTTTCCGCACTGGATACAGGTATCTGGATCCCAGGCGGGAATTTCTTGAGCGATATTTCTCTTTTCCCATTGGGTAGTGCCACTGGGAAAAGTTCCATCAGGAGAAAAGGCACTAACTGGTAAATCATCTCCCTGTTCAGCAATTATCTTTGCAGTTACCTTTTGCACAAATTCAGGCGCTTCTACTGGAACAGAAAGATGTTTCGCTAATTTACTATTAGGTTTACTTGGAATCTTTACTTCATGGAGATTTGCAAGAGCATGGTCTACAGCTGCAAAATTAGTATTAACTATCTTTTCTCCCTTTTTACCATAAGTCTCTTCTATAGAATGTTTTATAGCTTTTATGGCCTTTTCGATAGGGATAACCTTACTAAGGGAGAAAAAACAAACTTGCATTATAGTATTAATCATAACTCCCAAACCTACTTCTTTGGCAATCTTATAGGCGTCAATTACAAAGAATCGCAGCTTCTTCTCGATAATAGTCTCTTGAACCGAATAAGGCAGGTGTTTCCATACTTCTTCAGCAGAATAATGACTATTAAGAAGAAATACTGCACCTGGCTGGGCAGCACTTAATACATTATAACGTTCCAGGAAAGAGAACTGGTGACAGGCTACAAAATTTGCTCTGTTGACTAAATAAGTAGAATGAATTGGAGTTGGACCAAACCTTAGATGAGAAATAGTAAGTGCGCCAGCTTTTCGAGAATCATAAACAAAATAACCCTGAGCATAATTATCGGTCTCTTCACCGATAATCTTTATAGAATTTTTATTAGCGCCCACAGTTCCATCTGAACCAAGACCATAAAAGACTGCCCGAGTTCTATCAGCAGGTTCTATGGAAAAATCAGGATCATAAGAAATGCTGGTATGTGTTACATCATCATTTATCCCTATAGTGAAATGATTCTTAGGAACTTCTTTTTTCATCTCCTTGAATATTCCCTTTACCATAGCGGGAGTAAATTCTTTAGAAGAAAGTCCATATCTCCCTCCAATTATTTTAGGAGTCTTTTTGAAAGGGGCTATCCCTTCAGATATTCCTTCCTGTATTGCCGTTACTATATCAGTATAAAGTGGTTCTCCAATACTTCCCGGTTCTTTAGTGCGGTCCAAAGCAGCTATAGTCTTTACAGTTTTAGGGATAGAATTGATAAAATGCTTAATAGAAAATGGCCGGTAAAGACGAACTTTTACTAAACCTACCTTTTCTCCTTTTTTCATTAAATATTCCACTGTTTCTTGCACTGCCTCAGCCCCTGAACCCATTAATATAATAATCCTTTCAGCATCCGGAGCGCCAAAATATTGGAACAGTTCGTATTTTCTTCCCACAACTTTCTCAAATTTTTCCATAACTTTCTGCACAATATCCGGACAATTAAGATAATAAGGATTGACTGTTTCTCTTGCCTGGAAGAATACATCCGGATTTTGGGCTGTCCCTCTAATAAACGGATGATCAGGAGAAAGTGCCCTTTTTCGATGAGCTCTTACCAAATCGTTATTAATTAAAGACTTCATATCTTCCGGAGTTAAAAGTTCAATTTTGGAAACCTCGTGTGAAGTGCGAAAACCATCGAAGAAATGAAGAAAAGGCACCCGAGATTCCAGGGTTGCTACTTGAGCGATTAAAGGAAAATCCATGGCTTCCTGAACTGAGTTAGAAGCAAGTAAAGCAAAACCGGTCCCTCTGGTGGCCATTACATCACTATGATCTCCAAATATGGAAAGGGCTTGGCAGGCTACTGACCGAGCAGCAACATTAAATACAGTAGAGGTTAATTCCCCGGCAATTTTAAACATGTTAGGAATCATTAATAAAAGCCCTTGAGAAGCGGTAAAAGTTGTAGTAAGAGCTCCTCTCTGCAAGGAACCATGAACAGCTCCCGAGGCACCTCCTTCACTTTGCATTTCTGTTATCTGAGGAACAGTCCCCCAGATATTTGGCTTTCCCTCAGAAGCCCAAAGATCAGCAAATTCACCCATCGCTGAAGAAGGGGTAATCGGATATATGGTTGCCACTTCACTTAAGTGATACGCTGTATGAGCAGCTGCGGTATTCCCATCAATAGTAGTTTTTTTTCTGTTCATTATATTGAACCTCCATTTTTAAAAATTATTTTTTATAATCTTTTAAATCTTCTTTATTTTACCAAATAAATTAAAAAACTAAAAAGCAATCTGTCTTAAAAAATATAACCCCTAAAATCAGAAAAAAATTTTTATTTATTCTGATCTATTTTCATTCTTTTTGAATTATTTCATTTCTTGTCTGCCCATCAAGGCTTGAGTTAAAGTCACTTCATCGGCAAATTCCAAACTTCCCCCTATAGGCACACCATAAGCAATGCGAGTTACTTTAATTTTTAAAGGTTCAATCAATTTGGTAATATAAGAGGCGGTAACTTCTCCCTCAATATTAGGATTAGTGGCTAATATTATCTCTTGTATCTTTTCAGTCTTTAGTCTTTTTAATAAACTATCAATCTTTAAATTTTCCGGTTCTACTCCGTCTAAAGGGGAGATTACTCCTTCCAAAACATGATATAAACCCTTATATTCCCCCGTATTTTCTATGGCAATCAAATCCCTTACCCTTTCTATGACACATATAGTAGACTTATCTCTATTAGTGTTTCGGCAAATTTCACATAACTCTTGATCGGTTATATTACCACAAATTGAACAATGTTTAACTTTTTCTTTGGCCTCTAATATTGCCTTAGCTAAACTTGCAACACTTTCCGAGGAATTCTTTAAAATATAAAAAGCTAATCTCTGGGCTGTCTTGGGGCCTATACCCGGCATTTTTGAAAATTCATCAATTAATCTCGCAAAAGGTTTGGTATATCTAAAGGACACCTTTGCCTCCTCTTAAAATAATCCAGGAACATTCATTCCCCCGGTTAATTTACTCATTTCCTGAGCAGCCAACTCTTTCGACTGGCGTATTGATTCATTGACTGCTGCCAAAATTAAATCTTCTAACATCTCTTTTTCATTTGCATCTATTACATCTGGTTCTATTTTTATTTCTTTGATTTCCTGTTGGCCATTTATTACAATCTCAATTATCCCTCCACCAGAAGAAACTCTAACTTCTTTCTGAGCCAACTCTTCTTTCATCTCTTCCATCTTTTTCTGCATAACTTGCGCTTGTTTCATAAGAAATTTCATATCCATTGATTTTCTCGCTTCCTCCTTTCTTTAAAATACTCTATTTCTCCTCAGTAATCGTTCCTTCAAATAAATTTAAGGACTCTTTAATCAATATATTATCTTTTGAAAGCTCATTACTTCTTTTTTTTATATTATCTTCCTCTTCTCCTGCTCTCTCTGCTCTTTCTTGGTTCTCTTCATTTCTTGTTTTTGCGGCTTTTTTCTTATTTTCCTGTTCAACCTCTAAAAAAGAATCTTCCTTACTATGGTCATTAATAATACATTCTATAGCTAAAAATCTGCCGGTCTTTTCTTTAATTAAATCTTGTAATAACATTTTATTATTTTGCTTTTCTAAACTCTCTTTGTGAAATGTATATTCCTTATTAAATCCGATTATCAATTTATCATTTTCAATAGTGAGTAAATTGTTAGCAATGATAAAAGAATAGACAGCCATTTTAGTTTTTTTTATCCTATCTAAAATCATGGGCCATGCCTGCGTCAATTCTAAATTAATAGGTGATTCTTTCGCCTTTGTAGAAGAACCTGCATTACTTTTAATTTTATCCTGAACCTTCTTCTTTGGTGGGACTTCCTCTCTTGTTCCCGTGTTTTTCTTACCTGATATTGATACATCTTCCTTTGTAGAGAAGTCTAAGAAATACTCATCTTTTTCTTCTTTAACCTCTTTCAAAGAATAACTCTCAGCCGCAGTAAATTTAATCACTAACATCTCCAATAAAATCCAGGGGTGGCGAATATATCTCATCTTTCTTTCTGCTTCAGCCAGATAATCAACCATATTAAATAATTTTTCCAATTTAATTATTTTAGATTGCTTTAATAAACGTTCTTTATCTTCGATAAATATACCCTGAAGATTCAGTATTTCTTTTTGGCAAACTTTGGCTAGAGATAAATTATGAACATACTCCATCAAGTTTTTTATAAATTGGGAGGGATCTCCACCTAAATCAGATGTTCGGTTAATTATCTCTATTCCCTTAAGTGTATTATTCTTTATTATTGCCTCTATAAACTCAAAAAAAACCTCTTCTTCAATTATTCCTAAAACCTCACTGACACTTTGAGAAGTGATATCTTTGCCGCAATAAGCAATGATTTGATCTAAAGCACTTTCAGCATCACGCATAGAACCGGTCGAACTTCGGGCTATCATGTTTAAAGTCTTATCATTTATATTTAATCCTTCATCTTTGGCAATCATTTTTAACTTAGTTATAATATCCGCTAAAGATATCCTTCTAAAATTAAACCACTGACATCGGGATAAAATAGTGCTGGGAATTTTATGGGGGTCGGTGGTAGCAAATATAAAAATCACATGTGAAGGTGGTTCTTCCAGAGTTTTCAACAAAGCATTAAACGCGCCTGGAGATAACATGTGTACTTCATCAATAATATATATCTTATATTTTCCCTCAGCGGGTGCAAAATTAACTTTACTTCTTAATTCTCTAATGCTATCAACTCCATTATTAGAGGCACCGTCTATTTCTACTACATCCATAGAATAGCCATCGGTGATTCTAATACATCTCTCACATTTATTGCAGGGATGAGGAGTTGACCCCTTTTCACAGTTTAATGATTTAGCTAAAATACGAGCGGTTGTTGTCTTCCCTACTCCTCTTGGGCCGGAAAAAATATAAGCATGAGAAATTCTATTTAAAGAAATAGCATTAATTAAAGTTTGGGTAATATGTTTCTGCCCAATTATATCCTCAAAAGTCTGTGGTCTCCATTTGCGATAAAGTGATCGGTATTCCATAAATACTCCCCATAATCTAACCTAAATTCAGAAAAAAAATTCCCTTCAAATTATCAATTTTTGCTTTATTAATGACTGTAATTTTAATGATCGTGCACCTGCCTCCGATTCACCCTTCCAAGCGATACTAAAACAGTTTGCTCCAATCAGGTTTACCTGCGGCACCCAAAGAGATTTGCTTACCGCTGCTTCTTTCCAGATCTGACGGAGTTCGCAATTCTTTGCTGCACAGGGCCCAATCTTCATCACCACTTATCCTAGCCGGCCTCAAAAGGATAAAACCTCGGGTAGGAATTCAACCCTGCTGTAGCGGATTGCAGGTTACAGGGCACCGCTATCTCCCCGTCTAGCACGACCATTTATTGTAATCTTAAAATATTTACTTAAGAAAATTACTTTAAAACTGGCGGAGAGGGCGGGATTCGAACCCGCGTGACAGCTTATGGCCGCCTAATCGCTCTCCAAGCGATCCCGTTATGACCACTTCGGTACCTCTCCTCTATCTTTTTT
>JADBKX010000031.1 GCA_014894735.1 Candidatus Sediminicultor sextus
TCTTATCATCTGACCTCTCACTTCTGTTTTCTTTACTAAATACTATATACGATATACTATATACTATATACTAATTATCATCATCTAATAAATCATCATTATAAATCAGAACTTGATTGATTAAATCAACTGCTTCTCGAGTTTCGCATTTAGGAACTAAAATTTCTACATTTCCGTTTAATTCATCTTTCCCCATTTCTAATTGGTTTAAAAAAGTTACAATCCCTTTTTCTTTTAATATTTTTTCTAAATTTCTGGCTAATAAAATATCCTTAGCGATATAAATAACTTTCCACATTATAAATAAACCCTCTAATAGTAATTTTTATTATCTTTAACATTTTTCTGTCCATATTTTTTCATCTCCTAAAATACTACGAATCTCTTCCATAAACTTATCATCAAGGTTAATTGAATATTTTTTATCTATGGCATGTAATATAGTTTTATCTTTATCCTTAAAATGAAGTACCACTTGACTTTTCCCTGGATATCCGTAAAATAATTCTTTCAATTTTCTTAAAAGATCAGATTCATTTTCCCCTGTGTTAATCTCAAGATGAAGTTCTTCAGCAATCTTCTGATTCTTTTCTTCTGTTTTAGGAGCAGGTCTTTTATTTTCTACATATTTTTCTAAAAGAGATATCTTCTCAGCAATAATTTTTGTCTTTCCTTCTGCCACATCAATATGTCCTTCTGTTATAATAATCTCATCTTCTTTTATCATTTCTTTGCATTTTTCATAAACCTTAGGAAACGCTATTATTTCTACAGTACCCTCTAAATCTTCTAAGGTAATAAAAGCCATAAGATTCCCATTTTTGGTACTCTTTCTTTTTAAATTATTAATCACTCCAGCTAAAACTACTCTACTTTTATCTGAAAGGTTGGTTAATTCGACTGAGGTGGAAGTTATAATTTTCTTTAATCTTTCCCTGTAATCATTCAATGGGTGATAGGAAATATACAATCCTAACATTTCCTTTTCCATAGCTAAAAGTTCATTTTTAGAAAATTCTGATATATCCGGTAATCTATCCTGGTAATTACCGCTATCTTTACCTGAGCTATTTTCTTCGAAAAGATCAAAGATTGAAGTCTGTCCATTTCTCTTAGATTTTTGATATTCTTGCCCGTTTTTTAATGATACATCTAAAAATGCCAATAATTGGGATCTTCTTGCACCGATAGAATCGAAGGCACCACACTTTATTAAACTTTCGATTACCCTCTTATTTACTACTCTTAAATCAACTCTCTGGCAAAAATCGAGCAAAGAAGTAAAATTAGAAGTTCTTTTGTATTCATCAATAATGCTTTTTATAGCTTTCTCGCCAACATTTTTCACAGCAGCTAACCCAAAACGAATAGCCTTTCCCCCTACTACAGTGAAATTTACTAAACTCTGATTTATATCGGGAGGTAGTATTTCAATATTCATATTCCGGCATTCTTTTATATACAAAGCTACTTTATCGTTGTTTCCCATTATACTGGTAAGCAAAGAGGCCATATATTCTATGGTATAATGCGTCTTTAAATAGGCAGTCTGATATGAGATAAAGGCGTAAGAAACGCTATGAGATTTATTAAAACCATATCCGGCGAAATAAGCAATCAAATCAAATATTTCAACAGCTGTATTTTTTTTAATATTATTTTTTTGAGCTCCTTTTATAAAAAGTTCCCTTTGTTTTTCCATCACTCCTTTCTGTTTTTTCCCTATAGCGTTTCGCAGGATATCTGCCTGTCCCAAAGTAAACCCGGCCAATTCACTGGCAATTTTCATAACCTGTTCCTGATAAACGATTACTCCATAAGTTTCCTTTAATATAGATTCTAATTGAGGATGTGCATATTTTATTTCTATAGCTCCCTTCTTCCTATTAATGAAATCCTCGATCATGCCGCTCCCCAAAGGTCCTGGTCTATATAATGCCAGCAAGGCAGTAATATCTTCTATATTTTCAGGCTTTAATCTTTTAACTAAATCTTTCATCCCCTCGCTCTCTAATTGGAAAATACCAGCACAGTTCCCTTTAGACAACATCTTGTATACCTTCTTATCATCCAAAGGAATCTTGTTTATATCAACCATTTCTCCCCGAGTATGTTTTATTATTTTTAAGGCATTGCTTATAACCGTCAGAGTGCGAAGTCCTAAAAAATCCATCTTTAATAATCCCAGTTCTTCTAATTCAGCCATAGCATATTGAGTGCATATTTCTCCTTCTGCTGTCTTTTGTAGAGGAACATAATCAGCCAGTGGCTTTCGAGAAAGAACTATACCCGCAGCATGAGTAGAAGCATGTCGTGCTAAACCTTCTAAAGAAGAAGCCGTCTCAATCAATTTTTTTATATCCTCATCGTTTTTCATTAACTCCTTGAGTCGGCTCTCCATCTTTAAAGCCTTTTCGATGGTAATATTGGGTTCCCAAGGAATCATTTTAGCGATAGTATCCACTCGAGCATAGGGCATCCCTAATGCTCTTCCTACATCTCTAACAGCAGCTCTGGCTGCCATAGTACCAAAAGTAATTATCTGAGCTACTTTATCATTACCATATTTTTTAGAAACATATTCGATTACTTCTTCTCTTCGTTCATAACAAAAATCAATATCAAAGTCTGGCATATTGATTCTTTCAGGGTTTAAAAATCTTTCAAACAGCAATCCGTATGCTATAGGGTCAATATTGGTAATATTTAGACAATAGGCTACTAAGCTCCCTGCCGCAGAACCTCGGCCAGGTCCCACCATAATTCCTTCTTCTTTGGCATATCTTACAAAGTCCCATACAATTAAAAAATAAGGTTCAAACTCCATCTTTTTAATAACTGAAAGTTCGTACTCCAACCTCTCCTCTAATTGTTTTGTAACCTCAGAATATCTCTCATTAAGCCCTTTATAGCAAAGTTCTTTTAAATAAGTGTTAATATTGTATTCAGGAGGAACTTTAAATTCTGGCAATTGAGCTTGTCTAAAATCAATTTCTAAATTACATTTTTCGGCAATACGAAGAGTATTTTCGAGGGCTTGTGGAACTTTTGCGAAATTTTCATTCATTTCCTCTGGAGAATTAAAATAAAATACATCGGTAGCAAATTTTAAACGTTTGGAGTCACTTAAATTAGTAGCTGTTTGGATACAAAGTAAAATTTCGTGGGCTCGAGCATCTTCCTTATTTATATAATGTATATCATTGCTCGCTACTACAGGAATAGAGAGTTCCTGGCTTATTTCAATGAGGTTTTCATTCACAATTTCCTGTTCGGGGATGCCGTTTTTTTGCAATTCTAAATAAAAATTATCTTCTCCAAAAATATCTAAAAAATCAAGTGCCACTTCTTTTGCTTTCTTAATATTTTTCTGTAAAATGTATTGAGAGATTTCTCCTTTTAAGCAGGCCGAAAGAGCAATTAGTCCATTGCTATGTTCTCTTAATATTTCTTTATCAATTCTTGGTTTATAATAAAAACCTTCCAGATAAGATAAAGTAACTAACTTTATTAAATTTTTATAACCTTCATTGTTTTTAACCAGCAGTATGAGATGATGAGGGGTTTCTTTTCTTTGGGAGGATTTATCAAACCTACTTTGGTGGGCAACATACATTTCGCAACCTATGATGGGTTTTACTCCCTGTCGAATAGCTTCTTTGTAGAATTGTATAGCTCCATACATAACCCCGTGATCGGTAATAGCTAAGGCAGGCATCTTATGCTTTTTAGCTTGAGCTACTAATTCTGATATTCGGCAGGCTCCATCTAATAGGCTATATTCAGTATGTACATGTAGATGAACAAAGTTTGCGTGCCGCACGATAAAACCCCCAGCTTTAATTCGTATCTCGTATCTAGTATAAAATACAGTAACAAGTAATATGTAATGAGTAATAAGATTAAATTTCCTAAATTATAAAAACAGGTACTTATTACATGTTACACATTACATCACTTGTTGCTTAGATAGTTGCCTGGTTAGATAGTTAAAAAAATAGAAGGTAGAAACCAAAAGCCAGAATAAATTCATGTCTCGTGAATCGTATCTCGTATATAGTATAGTGTATCGACAAATCAATAGACTAAAAATGCAAAGCGAAAAGCGCAAAACTATAATTCAAAATTCAAAACAAATGCAAAAAACTCTAACTTAAAATTTGTAATTTTTTAAAATAAACTATTGCTTTTAGTGTAAGGGCGGAATTTATTCGACCTAAGTTTTTGCGGACTCGATGCATCCTGTCCCTACAAATTACTCATCACATATTACTTATTACTGCGTCTATACGCTTGTGCTCCTCGCTATTTCGTTATTTAAAAAATACCTGTGCCAGTTTCCACCATTTTTTATCTACCAATTTAAGTTTACTTAACGCTTTTTCTAAGGGTACTCCTATTACTTCACTGCCTTTAAGGGCGGCCATATAACCAAATTTTCCTTGAGCAATCAGATCTACGGTAGTAACTCCACACCTAAGACCTAAAATACGGTCAAAAAGTGTAGGAGAACCCCCCCTTTGAATATGACCTATCACTGCATGGCGAGTTTCAATGCCGGTATTCTTTTTAATTAAATCAGCCAAAAGATTCCCCACTCCCCTATCCCGTAATATCATATGCCCAAATTGGTCCAAGCTTTCCTTCTCGATATCTATGCCAGGAAGTGTTACTCCTTCCGATATTACCACAGAAGCATATTTATTCTTTTTATAGACCTCTTTTAAATGCAAACACATCTTCTTTATATCTGTTTTTTCTTCAGGAATAAGGGTCCAATCTGCGCCAGAAGCCATACCGGTAAATAAAGCTACCCAACCGGCATGTCTTCCCATTACTTCTAAAACCATTATTCTGCGATGAGAGCGTCCACTATCTTGAAGGCTTCGCATCGCCTCAATTGCCCTGGTGACTGAACTATCGAAACCAAAAGTGTAATCTGTCCCACTAAGATCATTATCCATAGTCTTAGGAGCACCAACCAACTTAATATTTTCCTCTTTAAATAATTTATTAGCTACACCTAAAGTATCTTCCCCGCCAATAGCTATTAGCGCATCTAATTTAAACCTTTTTATTGAATCAAGAACCTGTTTAATACCATTATCTACTTTATAAGGATTTAATCTCGAAGTTCCTAAAACAGTTCCTCCCCTATCAACTATTTCCTTTACTTCACTTAAAGATAGGGGGTTTATATTTTCCTTTACCAATCCCTTCCATCCTTCTTGAATGCCATAGACTTCGTAATTATAATCCTGAGCCCGGTACACTGCTCCTCTGATAGTCGGATTTAATCCAGAACAATCCCCTCCCCCGGTTAAAATGCCTACTCTTTTAATCATATTCATCGCGCCTTTCCAGTACAACCAAAAACTCTCATTCTATCTCTTATGATTTCTTTAGCTGCATCTTTTGCTGGTCCCAATATTTTACGCGGGTCAATCTGGTTTGGATTTTCTTCAAGTATATCTTTCATCTTTTTTGTAAAAATCATTCTGATGCGGGTATCTATATTTATCTTGCATATTCCTGCAGCAATGCCTTTTCTGACCTCATCATCATTCGCCCCGGAGGCACCATGTAAAACCAAAGGAACTCCAGTTAATTCTCTTATTCTCTCGATACGAGGGATATCTAACTTTGCAAAAGGAGTACGACATCCATGAATTGTCCCCACGGCAGCAGCAAGAGAATCAATTCCTGTCAACTCTACAAATTTTGCAGCTTCCTCTGGAACAGCCATACTCTCTTTTACTTTCTCCAAAGCAACCCCGGGTTCATCACTATCTCCCATAGTACCTATCTGACCTAATTCTGCCTCTACCGGAATTTCACAGGTATGAGCCATCTCTACTACTTTTTTAGTCATATCAACATTTTCATTAAATGGTAATTTTGAACCATCAAACATTAGAGAGGTAAATCCTGCTCTTAAACATTTTATATTTTGGTAATAATCTGTACCGTGATCTAAATGTAAAGCTACTGGTACTTTTACTTTTTCAGCCATGACTTTAACCATAGCTACAATAGTTTCTAACCCCGCATATTTTATAGCTCCCTGAGAAGCTTGCAAAATCACCGGCGCTTTTTCTTCCTCGGCGGTTTCTACTATTGCCTGAATAATCTCCATATTATTGGCATTAAATGCACCAATACCGTATCTTCCTTTCTGAGCATCTTTTAACATTTCTTTAGTAGTTACAAAAGTCATCTTTTTCTCCTTTCGTCATTTATATTATTTATTTTACATTTAACTATCTATAAATATTATCTTTTTGTAAATCAATTTGATAGTTTCTAATTTCCACTATTATAACTTGTTTAATTTTTCATTTCAAGCAAGTTTACTAATAAATAAATGCAATAAATTTGAGAATAATCCGAATTAATGTTATAGTTTTAGTAACAAATATTAATTAAAGGAGGAAATTATCATGCCAGATTATGATGATGAAGAGAAAGAGAAGATTATTAATCTTGCTGAAAAAATACCAAAATTAAAATTTTCTAAGAAAATATTCGGTATTGTTTTAGTATTAGTAATTGCTCTCTATCTTGCCAGTGGAATTTTTGTGGTTGCTCCTGATGAGCAAGGAGTGATTAGAAGATTTGGCAAATTTATCCGTATAGAAAGTCCGGGACTTAATTATCATCTACCTTACCCCATAGAAACAGTGGTTACTCCAGCAGTTACTCGGGTAAAAAGAATCGAAATAGGGTTTCGTTCTGTTATTAATGATCAATCTATCCGTTACCAAGAAATACCAGATGAAGCATTAATGCTTACGGGTGATGAAAATATTGTCAGCGCAGATGCGATCGTCCAATACAAAATAAAAGACCCGGTTAGCTATCTCTTTAATATTATTTTACCTGAAGAGACAGTCAAAAGTGCTGCTGAGGCCGCTTTAAGGCAGGTAATTGGAGAAAGAAAAATTGATGAAGCGCTTACTGTAGGAAAATATGAAATACAAGAGGAAACAAAAAAACTACTTCAAGATCTTTTAGATTCGTATAAATCAGGAATCTTCGTAGTGGCAGTTCAATTACAAGATGTTAACCCTCCCAAGGAAGTACAAGAAGCCTTTAAAGATGTAGCCAGCGCAAAAGAAGACAAGAGTAAGTATATAAATCAAGCTCAAGGATATGAAAACGATCTAATTCCAAAAGCTCGCGGAGAAGCAGTACAAATAACTAAAGAAGCAGAAGGTTATAAAATCGAGAGAATAAAAAAAGCGGAGGGTGATGTTGCAAAATTCAATAATATTTTAACTGAATATAAAAAAGGTGAATATATAACTCAAGCTCGTCTCTATCTGGAAACTATGGAAGAAATTTTACCGAATATGAATAAAGTAATAGTCGATTTAAAGGAAAATCAATCTTTAATAAATTTATTGCCCTTAGGTGATTCAAGTATCCTAACTGCTCCTTCCAAGGAGGTGACCAAGTAATGAAAAAAGGAACGCTATTAATAATACTTATTGTAGCAATCTTATTCTTAGCTAATTTAAGTTTGTTTATTGTTGACGAAACCAAACAAGCAATCGTTTTACAATTTGGTAAACCGATAAGAGAGATTAAAGAGTCTGGTTTAAACTGGAAAGTTCCCTTCATTCAAAATGTAGTATTTTTTGAAGACCGACTGTTAGTTTACGATGCTGTCCCGACCGAAATCATTACTAAAGACAAAAAGACTCTAATTGTGGATAATTATGCTCGTTGGAAAATTGTCGATCCTTTAATATTTTTACAAACTGTTAAAGATTTAAATGGCGCCCAGGCAAGATTGGATGATATCATTTATTCCGAATTAAGAGTTGATTTAGGTTTGTTTGACATGAGCGAAATAGTTTCCGAAAAAAGAGAAGGTATTATGAAAAGAGTCACTGAGATAAGTGATGAAAAAGCCAATACCTATGGAATACAAATTGTAGATGTAAGGATTAAACGGGTAGATTTACCTCCAGAAAATGAAAAATATATCTTTGATAGAATGAGAGCGGAGCGAGAACGAATCGCCAAGCAATATCGAGCAGAAGGTCAGGAAGAATCAGCTAAAATTATTGCAGAAACTGAAAGAGAGAAAACAGTTATTTTGGCGGAAGCTTATAAGACTGCTCAAACTTTAAAAGGTGAAGGCGAAGCAGAGTCTATCAAAATCTATGCAGAAAGTTTTAATCAAGACCCTGAATTTTATAAATTTTACAGAACTTTAGAAGCTTATAGAAAAACTTTTAAAGAAAAAACTACTGTCTTGCTTTCTACTGATTCTGAATTTTTGAAATATTTAAATAAACCCTAAAATTACCGTATATAGTATATAGTATATCGTATATCGTGACAGAAGACAGAAAACAGAAGACAGAAAACAGAAGTCAAATCAGTATTATAGTATATAGTAAAGAAAAGAAAATAGGAGCCAGAATCCAGAAATGTCATTGCGAAATGTCATTGCGAGCGAGCGCAGGGAGCGTGGCAATCTCAGAAAATAGTGTGTAGCAAGTAGTGTATAGAACATAGCAATGAGTGATTAGTAGGGGCACGATGAATCATACCCGCCAGAAAAAATATTATAGTAACTCGGATTTATCCGCCCCCTCTGGTTTCTTTATTCTATTTTCTTAACTAGCTAAC
>JADBKX010000050.1 GCA_014894735.1 Candidatus Sediminicultor sextus
TTTCGTAGCTTATTATAAAGCTATGGGAGAAATAGATTTACCCATTTTTATCACCTCCGATTCTCTTTTACATTATTATCATATCTTCTTTGATACTACCTTAATGAAATTAGAAAGAGACCTTTTCTATAAAGATATATGGACAGTAAGTAAAAATTTGATAGAAGAATCTCTGCAAGAATATCATAAAAGTAGCGGCGATTTGAAAGAAGCAGCCAGAAGAAATGTAGCTTATCTTTCTGTGGCTTTAGAACTTTTAAAACCAAAGATAAATCAGATGATGAGTGAGGAAACTTTAAGAGAAGAATATTGTGTCCCCGAGATGGACACCGAATACTGTGAAATGATGATCGCTGGAGTAAAAGAATATTACGGGGATAATGCCAGTTATAAATATTTTAGTCAAACAGAATTTGATCAATATTATTTTGAAGTCCCCGATTCAGTAAAAAGTCTGGTAAATAAAGAAATAGAGCTAATTGAAAAACATCAGGGCTGGGAATATTCCCCAATATTTATTTATCAGGAAGATTATTCCCAATATATCCCCCGAGGTCATTATACTAAATCAGAAAAACTTAAGAATTACTTTAAAGCTTTAATGTGGTATGGAAGGATGACTGCCTTAATTGAAGGGTCTCCCCTTTTATCTCCTGGAGAATCTGTCTGTACCGGTAATATAGGCGGAATTGTTTCTGAATATGATGCCCGAATTCAAACCCTGCAAGCCTTTTTATTGGCTAACCAATTTTCTCAGAGTCGAGACCTTCAGGAAAGATGGAACAGAATATATGTTATTACTTCTTTTCTGGTGGGATTCTCCGATGATTTAGGTCCAAACGAATATAGTGAGGTGTTAAAAAAATTATTTAAAGATGAAATAGATCCCCAAAAAATAGGGGAAAAATATTTAGAACTCAAAGAAGATATCTTAGATTATCCTTATAATCCAAAAATTTACAGTGGATTAGGAGCCTGTGAATTATTAATGCCCTGCCCCCCTCTTTTAGAGGAAGAAATCCAGGCTCTAAAATTACAGGCCAAAGAGCTTTTAGAAAAAACCAAAGGGTTTAGATTAATGGGTCAGAGATTTACTTTAGACTCCTGGATTTTCTCCGAAATTGTTTCTCCTTATAGTGGCGAATACCTAGGACCAAAACCTTCCTTACCAACTGAAGAAAAACCCTTTACTTTTAGCTGGGACGATGCCTATACCGAATATAGAAAAAAACGTCCTTTCACCTGGGTGAAGACTGATGTAAAAGCCTGTCCCCCACCAGCTATGAGAGAGGTTAGAGGTTTCCCGCGAGGATTAGATGTTATGGCTTTATTAGGCTCTGAAAAGGCTAAAAAGATTTTAGAAAGTTCGGGGGATACCCAATATACAGATTACCAGAAGAAATTTTCTGAACTGAAAATTTTTATAGATTCCTTTACCAAAGAAGATTGGTCTAAAAATCTTTATTTAAATTGGCTTTATGTGTTAAGCTCTTTGAATAGTGAATTCGCTAAAGGTTATCCTACCTTTATGCAAACCGAAGCCTGGCAAGATAAAGAATTAAATACAGCCCTGGCCTCCTGGACTGAATTAAGACATGATACCCTTTTATATGTCAAACAGAGTTATACTATGGCTGAGATGGGAGGGATGTTTGAGCCCCCGGTAGTTGGTTATGTTGAGCCAGTACCAGAATTTTATGCCCGACTTTTAGCTCTAACCAAGATGACTAACCAGGGGTTTAAGGATTTAATTCCTCAGGAAGAATTAGAAAAGTTAATGATAGAGTCAGGTCTTAATAGATTTGCAGAAATATTAAGTAAGCTACTTGATATCTCTAAAAAAGAGTTGGAAAACACTCCATTGAATGATAACGAGTACAGTTTTATCGAAAACTTCGGCAGTATCTCTGAAGAATTAATCAGGACTATCTCGGGAGGAGAAGTTGATCCCGAGGTATTTAAAACAGTTTTAGTGGCTGATGTCCATACAGATGGTAATACTGAAAAAGTTTTAGAAGAAGGAGTGGGTTATATTAAAACTGCAGTAATAGCTTATAGGCTCCCGGAAGGCCACATACTGATAGGAGTTGGACCAACCTTTAGTTATTATGAATTCAAACAGCCAATGGAAGATAGATTAACTGATGAAGGGTGGAGAAAAATATTGGATTTCAATCCCCCACCCGAACCAGAATGGACCAATACTTTTTCAGAATGATTAAGATGGCTCATTTAAAAGTTTGTTTCTTGGCCTTAATAAGACTTTTATAAGAATTGAAGCAAAATAAAAAATTCTAAAAGTCCTTTGTTAAATTACAAAGGACTTTTAGAATTATATTTTGTTTATTAGTTTTATATAATTTTAAGTACTATTAGTTATTAAATTTTATATTATTAATTCCAATCTTCGTCGTCTTCTTCTTCTACTAAATATTCTTCTGGGTTACTTTCAAATTCATCATGGCAGTCTTCCGAACAAAAACAATAATGC
>JADBKX010000047.1 GCA_014894735.1 Candidatus Sediminicultor sextus
AAGAATTCAGAGCCGCTCAAGAAATTGGTATCCGCTTTCATGGAAGTAGAGGTTCTATGTCTTTAAGTGAAAAAGATGGTGGCCTGCCTCCTGATTCAGTAGTACAGACAGAAGAAGAGATACTGACCGATTCTCAGCGGGTGATCGAAAACTTTCATGATTACCAGCCTTTTGCTATGCAAAGAGTGGTGTTATCCCCTTGTTCCCCATTTTCGGTTACTGAAAATCTTTTAAGAGAATCGATTAAACTGGCTCGGAATTATAAAGTGGAGAGTCATACTCATCTGGCCGAAACCAAAGATGAAGATGAATTTTGTCAGGAAACTTTTGCTCTGCGGCCACTGGATTATATGGAAAAAGTCGGCTGGTTGGGAGAGGATGTCTGGTTTGCTCATTGTGTCCATCTAAACGAAAAAGAAATAAATTTATTTGCTGAAACAGGAACAGGAGTGGCACATTGTCCGGTATCTAATCAGAAACTGGCTTCCGGGGCTGCGAATATCCCTTATATGTTAAAAAAGAAAGTAGCGGTGGGATTGGCAGTTGATGGCAGTGCCAGCAATGATTCCTCTAATATGATTGCAGAACTTAAAGCAGCTTTTTTGATGCATCGGTTAATTTATGGTATCTCCAGTATATCTGCCGAAGAGGTGCTGAGCATGGCTACCAATGGTGGCCGTGATGTCCTTAACCAGCCGGAGATCGGCAGTCTTGAAGAAGGGAAAGCGGCAGATATGTTTCTGATCAATACCAAAAGATTAGGATTTGCCGGGGGTTTGTCCGATTCTGTTTCTGCTCTGGTAACTTCTGGCGATTCTCAAATTGTGGATATTACTATAGTTAATGGTAAGATTGTAGTTCGCGATGGAAGATTGGTTACTATCGATGAAGATAAAGTGGCGGAAAAAGCCAACAAGATTTCCCAAAAAATGATTAAAGGATAGAGGAGGGGAGAAAAATGTTGATCATCGGAAACGGAACAGTTCTTACTTTTGATAAAGATTTCCAGGTTATCTCTAAAGGTGGAGTAGTCATCGAGGAAGAGAATGTTGTTGCTATCGGAGAAACAGAAAAATTAATTTCAAAATATCCTGATGCTGCATTTAAAGATGTTCAGGGTAAGATAATCATGCCGGGGATGATAAATACTCATATGCATCTTTATAGCACTTTTGCTCGAGGTATGGACCTTAAAACTGACCAGCCTCCTAAAAATTTTGTGGAAATTTTAGAAAAGCTATGGTGGAGATTAGATAAGGTTTTAAACGAAGAAGATATATATTGTAGTGCTATTTATGCTCTTTTAGATGGTGTTAAAAAAGGAACTACAACTATTTTTGACCATCACGCCAGCAGTAATCTTATCGATGGTAGTTTAGATATAATTAGTGAAGCAGTTCGTCAGACCGGAATTCGGGCTAATCTATCTTACGAGATTTCTGACCGGGACGGTCATGAAAAGGCCTTGGATGGGATCAGAGAAAACGAAAGATTTATAAAAAAGGCACAGCAAGAAGGGACTAGTTACCTGGGAGGGATGATCGGACTTCATGCTTCTTTTACTTTGAATAATGAAACTTTATCTGAAGTGGCTGCTCTGGCAGATGAGCTGGGAGTACCTTTTCATATTCATGTTGCAGAGGGTATAGCTGATTTCTATGAAAGCAAAACCCGGGGTTATAAAGGAGT
The DNA here is from genome assembly GCA_014894735.1 of Candidatus Sediminicultor sextus. Taxonomy (GTDB): domain Bacteria; phylum Atribacterota; class Phoenicimicrobiia; order Phoenicimicrobiales; family Phoenicimicrobiaceae; genus Sediminicultor; species Sediminicultor sextus. The sequence goes on from JADBKX010000047.1 coordinate 1,690, forward strand.
AGCAGAACGCTTAAATCGTTTTCATATCTTGCGACCCGGAACTTTAGCTATCCATGGGGTTCATCTTAAAGAAGAGGAATTGGAAATTTTAAAGAACAATGACAGTTATTTAATTCATTGCCCTGAATCTAATATGGGCAATGCCGTGGGTGCTGCTCCAATTAAGGCTGCCATAGATAAAGGCGTAACAGTAGGATTGGGGACTGATGGTTATACTACCGATATGTTTGAAAGTATTAAAGTGGCTAATCTCTTACAAAAACACGAGTCACATAATCCTCAGGCTGGCTGGGAAGAGGTCTTTCAGATGGCTTTTAAGAATAACCGTGAGATTGCTGCCAGGTTTTTTGGTGAAACTTTGGGAGTCCTTCAAGCCGGAGCCCCAGCGGATGTTATCGTGGTAAATTATTATCCTCCTACACCTATTACCAGTGAAAATGCTTATTTCCATATTTTATTCGGCATAAGCGGAGATATGGTTGATACCACTATTGTAGGCGGCAAAATATTAATGGAAGATCGAGAGATAAGCGGTTTAGACTACGAAAGAATTACCAGAAGAGTGAAGGAACAAGCAAATGACTTTTGGAAACGATTTTAAAACTCCTTATCTTCCAGAAGATAAAATTACCTATTAATATAGATATAACTTATTCTATATTTGATGAATTTTTATATATTAAAAAAATAAAAAAAATTTTTTAAAATTTTTTTTAAAATTTACTTGACATTGTAAAAAAAATAAGTATAATCATAAAATGTATAATTAATAATTGTTTAAATGATATACTAAACTAATG
>JADBKX010000096.1:0-2110 GCA_014894735.1 Candidatus Sediminicultor sextus
GGGTCGGATAAATCCAACCCCTGCGTTAAATACCATATAAAAAAGGTTTTGAGGTTTTGAATTATAGTTTTTCACTTTTCACTTTAAGCTTTTAGTTATATACTGATAACTGTCAATTGCATTTCTTTATCTCAAAACTAAAAACTATAAACTAAAAACTTGATTTAGCACTAACGACTAGTTGTGGAAGGGAAAGATAATGGAAGAAGATAAAATATTACTGAGTCATGGTAGTGGAGGGAAATTATCTTTTAATCTAATAAAAAAATTATTTTTGTCTAATTTTAATAATCCTTATTTGGAAAGACTTGATGATGGTGCGGTATTAAATATCGAAGGATTAAAATTAGCCTATACTACCGATTCTTATACGGTAGACCCTTTATTTTTCAAAGGGGGGAATATTGGGGAGCTGGCAGTTTACGGTACAGTCAATGATTTAGCAATGTGTGGGGCAACTCCTAAATATTTAAGCTGTTCTTTTATTATCGAAGAGGGATTCTCTTTAAGCTTGTTAGAAAAGATTGTTTTAAGTATGAGGGAGGCTTCAGCGGTTGCCCGGGTTGATATTGTGACCGGGGACACTAAAGTGGTGAATAGAGGGGCTGCCGATAAAATATTTATCAATACCTCAGGTGTGGGAATAGTGAAAGAAGGAGTAAATATTTCCGGAAGTAATGCTAAAGTCGGAGATGTAGTTATGATAAATGGTCCCATTGGCAGCCATGGAATTGCGGTTTTATCGGAAAGAGAGGGCTTAAAATTCGAAACAGAGATAAAAAGTGATACTGCTCCTCTTTCTTCTTTAGTGGCAGATATGTTAGAAGTTAGCAAAGATATCCATGTTCTAAGAGATCCTACGCGAGGAGGCTTATCTACTACTCTAAACGAAATAGCTTTATCCTCAAAGGTAGATATAGAGATAAGCGAAGGCGATATCCCTATTCAGGAAGAGGTAAGGGCGGCTTGCGAAATATTAGGTTATGACCCCTTGTACCTCGCTAACGAAGGTAAATTGGTGGCTTTTATTCCCTTGGAAATTGCTCCCGATATGCTAAAAAAGATGAAAGAGAATAAATACGGAAAAGAATCAAAAATTATCGGCAGAGTGGTAAAAAAATCGGAGGGAAAAGTTTACCTGAATACTGCCATTGGTGGAAAAAGAATAGTCGATATGTTAACCGGGGAACAGTTGCCCAGGATATGCTAAAACAATGTAAAGCGAAAAACGAAAAACGCAAAACTAAAATTGTATCTCGTATCTCGTGAATAAAATAGAAGACAGAATCCAGAATCCAGAATAATAAATAACTTAGAGCGTTTAGAAGGTAGGGGTTTGATTCATCAAACCCTCAAAAAATATAGGTCGGATAAACCCGCCCCCTTGAACGATAGATACCATACAAAAAAGGTTTTGAGTTTTGAATTATGGTTTTTCGCTTTTAGTTTTAACTTTTTAGTTTATAATTAGGGCAAGCATCATGCTAATTCAAAACTATACGCTAAACGCTGTACGCTCTATGCTATACTAAATACTAACGACTATTCACTAACGACTAATTAATTATAAAGGGAGTCAAATAAATTATGAAAGCGAAAGAAGAAAGTGTTTATGTTAGATTAGCGAGAGAGACGATTGAAAATTATATAAAACAGAGAAAAATAATTACTCCTCCGCTGGACCTTCCTGAGGAGATGATTAATCAAAAGGCAGGGGTATTTGTTTCTCTTAAAAAAAACGGTAATTTAAGAGGGTGTATAGGAACTTTTATGCCTACTCAGGAAAATATAGCCCAAGAGATTATAAAGAATGCTATTAGTGCTGCTGTTGATGATCCTCGTTTTTCTCCGCTAACAGCTTCTGAACTAGGTGATTTAACTATTTCGGTGGATACCTTGTCTCCTCCTGAAGAAATTTTTGATGTCTCAGAACTTGATCCTGAAAAATATGGAGTAATTGTTAGCAGTGGTTATAAAAAGGGTTTATTGCTACCTGATTTAGAAGGTGTAGATACTGTAGAGGAACAGCTAGATATTGCTAAGCGTAAAGCAGGCATTTATCCTGGTGAAAAAGTAAAATTATATCGGTTTGAAGTGAAGAGATATTATT
>JADBKX010000096.1:2210-6205 GCA_014894735.1 Candidatus Sediminicultor sextus
AAGAGGTGATTTTTTAAATGAAAGAAGCAATGTTTTATGAATTAATCGATAAAGACAAAGGGATTATAAAATGTTTGCTTTGCCCCAAAGAATGCCTAATAAAGAAAGGTCAGGTAGGTTTTTGCCGAACTCGGGAAAATATAGATAACCAACTTTATTCTTTAATCTATTCCAAAGTTTCCTCTTACGGAATGGACCCTATTGAAAAAAAACCGCTCTATCATTTTTGTCCCGGGATAATGGTTTTATCACTGGGTTCAATAGGATGTAATTTTGCTTGTGCTTTCTGTCAGAACTGGACCATTTCTCAAGCAAATATAAAAGAGGTTCAAGTAGAAGAGTTATCCCCCGAAAAGGCAATACAATTAGCCCTGCAGAATAATTCTCCAGCAATATGTTATACTTATTCTGAACCTCTAATCTGGTATGAATACGTTTTGGATACAGCTAGGTTAGCTAAAAAAAATAACTTAAAAAATATATTGGTTACTAATGGATTTATTAATCGTGAACCTCTTATTAAACTTTTGCCTTTTATTGATGCTATGAATATTGACCTTAAATCTTTCCGAAATTCCTTTTATCAAAAATATTCTAAAGGAAGCCTCTCTCCCGTGCTTAACACTATTGAGCTTTCTAAAGAATATTGTCACATAGAAATAACTAATCTAATGATTCCCGGGTTAAATGATAACGAAGAAGAAATTAAAGATATGGTGGATTGGATTTCTTCTCTAAGTGAAGATATACCTTTGCATTTTTCTCGCTACTTCCCCTGTTATAAGATGGACATTGAAGCAACACCCATTTCCACCCTATATAAAGCTCGGAATATTGCCCAAAAAAAATTAAAATATGTATATGTGGGAAATATCTGGGATGAGGAAGCCAATACCACTTATTGTGGAAATTGTAAAAAAACTTTAATCAAACGAACGGGTTATAATATTTTAAATGTGGGTTTGGATATAGATGGAAAATGTAAATATTGTGGAGAAAAAGTAGTTTGTCTTTAGTTGCATTAGCTAGTTAGCGGTTACCTGGTTAGCCAGTTACCCAGTTTACCAGTCAAGAATCAATTAATTCGTTAAAATAATTGGTAAATTGGTTAATCGGTCAATTGGTGAATGGAATAATTGGCAATCCTATTGTTTTTATCTTGTATTTAATGCTAACGACTATTCACTAACGACTAAATAAGGTATCTCAAATAGATATAAATTGAAGCAATGATAAGATTAAGTATGACCAGGGGGAAAGCTACTTTAATAAAATACCAGAAAGGGATAGGTTGTTTATTTTTTTCGGCAATGTCAGCGACTATTAAATTTGAGGCTGTTCCTATTAAGGTACCATTAGCTCCAATATTTGTTCCCAAAGCAAGTGCCCACCATAATACAGTTACAGAATATCCAAGATGGCGAGAAATATTTTCAATTACGGGAATAGCCAAGGCTATTATGGGTAAATTATCGAAAAAGGAAGATGTAAAAGCGGATACCCCTAATATGGTAAAACTTAAAAGGTTTATTCCTCCATTAGTAAGATTTAAGAGCTTAGAAGATGCCATTTCAATAAGACCATTTTCTTCCAAGGTACCTGCTAAGACATTTAATCCAATTAGAAAGAAAATGATCCTCCAATCAATTTGAGCATAAATTTCATCAGGTTTATCATGGCTAATAAAGAGTAATATTATTGCCCCTACTAAATAAATAATAGCCAGATCTAAATTAATCAGATGCGAGAAAAATGAAGCTATTATGGTAACACCCAGGATTAACAAAGAATTTTTAAATAGAGGAAGGTTAGTGATAGCCTTTCTTTCATCAATTTTATTAAGGTGAAGAATAATATCATTTCGCATATCACTTTTTTTGAAAGTATTTTTAAAAAGAATAACGAAATAAAAAACATTAAATAAAATAAGTATTATAGAAATAGGGGTTGTGTGATAAATAAAATCGTAGAAATTAAGTTTTGCAGCAGAACCTATCATTATATTGGCCGGGGTACCGATGTAAGTAGCTAATCCACCGATGTTGGCAAATATAATTTCAGAAATTAAAAAAGGTAAAGGGGATATTTCTAAGATATGTGTAATAGCCAGAGTAATATTTGCTAAAAAAAGCAAGGAAGTAATTTCATCTAATATAGAGGAGAGGAAACCAGCTAACAAAGAGAGAGAGATTAAAAGGATTAAAGGATTTCCCTTGCTATATTTGGTAGTTTTTAGAGCTAAATATTGGAATATTCCACTCTCTTTTGCTATGATAGTAAAGATCATCATTCCAATGATAATACCCAATTTATTAAAATCTATATAAGTGATAGCTTTGTCAAAGGTTATTAAACCTAAAATTATAGCTAAAATTGCCCCAAAAAAGGCAGAGGTTGTTCTAATACGACGGTTGGTAAATATTAAAAAATAAGTTATAATTAAAATAATTAAGCTAAGAATCAATTTAATCATTTTTACAATTCCCTAAAATACTTAATACGGGATTAAAAAGATAGCATTAGACCGAATGGACTGCAGAATATACTAATAAGAATTATAACATATAATTTTTGTTTGTGAACTTATCAAGTTAAACATATTTTAAGATTTTAAAATATGTTTATGAAAAAGGAGAAATAGAAAATGTGGTTAGATTTTCTTTTTAGATCATTTTCCAAAAATATTGGCATTGATTTAGGTACTTCCACCACCCTTGTATATATCAAGGGGAAGGGAATTGTCTTATACGAACCGTCAGTTGTTGCTTTTAAAGATGGAGGGAATAGGGTATTAGCAGTAGGGAAGGAAGCGAAAAAGATGCTGGGGAGAACTCCCCGAGGCATATTTACCGTTAGACCCTTAAAAGAAGGGGTGATAGCTGACTTTGAAGCTACTGCTGAAATGTTAAAATATTTTATTAAAAAAATTTATAATCCTAATCGTTTTTCAAGGCTATCGGTTGTAATTTGTGTTCCTTCCGGGGTTACGGAGGTAGAAAAAAGAGCAGTATCAGAAGTTGCTTATAAATCCGGGGCGGGACGCGTGTTTCTGATAGACGAGCCTATGGCAGCAGCTATTGGTGTAGGACTTCCTATATTTGAACCTATGGGTAATTTGGTATTAGATATAGGTGGAGGAACTTCCGAGGTTGCCATAATATCTTTGGGAGGGATAGTGGTAAGCGAATTGAGTCAAGTTGCCGGGGATTATATCAATGAAACCATTAGTAAATACGTCAAACAAGTACATGATTTATATATTGGTGAATTAACTGCTGAAGAAATTAAGCTTGGGTTATCCACAAATAAGACAGATGGAGGAAATGGTGATTATGAGATTAGGGGGAGAGACAAAGTTGGAGGTCTTCCTAAAATAATTAATATTTCTAAAGATGAATTAAGGGAAGCCCTTTCTGAACCCCTAAGAATAATTGCTAATACAGTGAGGAAGGTTTTAGAAAAAACACCTCCTGAATTGATTTCAGATATTGTGGGTAAAGGAGTGATTATGACTGGCGGAGGTTCACTTTTAGTAGGTTTACCAGAACTTTTACAAGAAGAGATAGGTATTCCAGTTTTTGTATCTCCAAAACCGGTATACTGTGTTATTAAGGGTATAGGAAAGGTTTTAGAGGATTTTAATTTTTACCAAAGGGTATTGATTAGAACAGCCAAGAGGATTTAAAATAGTCGTTAGTCGTTAGTGAATAGCAGTAAAGCGAAAAATAAAAAGCGTAAAACTGGATTCGTATCTCGTGAATCTTATCTCGTTAAGAAAATAGAAGTCAGGAGCCAGAAGTCAGGAAATAAGACAGTTCATTGTGCCCCCACGCCTGAATCTTATTTCTTTAACTCGATACTCGATACGATATACTAACGACTATTCACTATTTACTAACGACTAATTTAATTGGGGAATTGGAAACTTGAAAAAATTTTTTTCTCAAAACAATACTTTAATAATTTTTACTTTATTAATTATTATAACTATTTTT
>JADBKX010000096.1:6305-6750 GCA_014894735.1 Candidatus Sediminicultor sextus
GCCGAGAACCAGGAAATTGGTTTAATAGTATAATTATCGATAAAGGAATAACTGATGGAGTAAAGAAAAATATGGCGGTAGCAACTTACCTTGGATTGGTAGGCAGGGTAGTTAGTGTCGATTCCCAAACAGCAAAAATATTATTAATATTGGATCAAAGAAGTGCTGTGGGCGGTATGATTCAGAGATCAAGAGATATAGGGGTAGTGAAGGGAAGCGAAAGCAATTATTGCTATATAGAATATCTTTCCAATGATGCTGATGTAAAAATAAATGATGTGGTGATCACTTCCGGATTAGGAAGCATTTTCCCCAAGGGACTTATTATTGGTAAGATAGTAGGAATAAAAAAGGAAAGCCATGATTTATTTCAAAAAGTAATAGTAAGGCCAGAGGTGGATTTTACTAAATTAGAAGAAGTATTTGTAGTAAAAATATCCGAGTA
>JADBKX010000096.1:6794-8388 GCA_014894735.1 Candidatus Sediminicultor sextus
CTAATTTAAAGGGAGGAAATATCATTTATAAAATAATAAAATTAGAAAATAATTTAAGAATCGTAGTAGAAGAAATGCCCTACATGAAGTCTGTAGCAATTGTTTTCGGAATAGGAGCTGGGTCAAGGTACGAAGTGCAAAAACATCAAGGAATTTCTCACCTCATCGAACATATGCTATTTAAAGGAACCAACAAGAGAAAGAGCACTTTAGAAATATCTCAGGCAATAGAAGGTATTGGTGGAGAAATAAACGCTTCTACATCTAAAGAGACAACTTATCTATATGCTAAAGTTCCTCAGGAACAATTTAAAACTGCTTTTAATGTGTTAGCCGATATCATATTAAATTCGTTAATGAGAGAAGAAGACCTTCATAAGGAGAAAAATATAATTATCGAGGAAATTAAAAAATATCAGGATATACCAGAAGAATTAGTAGAAATCTTACTTGATAAGATAATGTGGAAAAATCATCCTCTGGGAAAACCTATTTTCGGAGATGAAAAGAGTGTAATCAATATTCAAAGAGAAGACCTTTTATCATATATAAATATATTTTATCGTCCCAACAACTTAGTAATAAGTGTTGCAGGCAATATTAAGATAGAAGAAGTAATTCTACAGGTCGATAAATATTTTAAAATAATTGAAAAAGGTGAAGTTAAAAATTATTTACCTGCAAAGGATAATCAGAAAAATACTCAAATAGGAATAAAATTTAAAAAGAGTAACCAGACTCATCTTTCTTTTGGTTTCCCCGGAATTTCTCGGTTAGATCCTGATAAATACTCCGTGGATTTATTAGATATAATATTGGGTTCAGGATTGAGTTCTCGGCTTTTTCAAAAAATAAGAGTTAGAAAAAGTTTAGCTTATGATATCCATTCGTCTATTCAGTATTTTAACGATATCAGTTCTTTCAATATTTATGCCGGTATCGATTCAAATAAACTGGGGGAAACTATCCAGACAATTTTAGAGGAGCTTAATAAAATAAAAGATAATAATTTAAAAGAAGGTGAATTGAGAAAGGCAAAAGAAATGTATAAAGGTGCACTATCCTTAAGTTTAGAAAGTACTTTAAGCAGGGCATTTTGGTTGGGGAATAGGATGCTTTTGTATGGTAGAACTTCAACTTTTGACGAAATAAAAGAAAAAATTGAAGAAGTAAAAGTGAAAGATATTCAGAAAATGGCACAAAATATTTTTACTAAAGATAAAGTAAATTTATCTATTGTTGGTCCCTTCAAAGAAAAGGATAAAGAAGAATACAATTCTCTCCTGCAGAAATTATGATTTTATTTGGTTACACAGTTACCCAGTTTATCAGTTAAAATACAGGTTACAAGTTGTAGGTTACGAGTTTTAAGTTTAAAAAGCTTTTACTGAAAACCGAGAACTGAAAACTAAAAACTAGTTTTGTATTTTTTGCTAACGACTAACGACTAATTTAATCGGTCAATTAGGGAATCGGTAAATTATTTATTGACTGGTAGACTGGGTGACTGGTAGACTGACCAATTGATATAATTAGATAATTGGCAAATTGGTAAATTGGAGAATCGGTCAATTGGCAAATTGGTAAATCGGTG
>JADBKX010000039.1 GCA_014894735.1 Candidatus Sediminicultor sextus
ACAGTCTTCCCATCACAAAAAGCTAAAATCGATACCTCTTCTCCCTCTAAAAATTCCTCTATTATTACCTGCCTGCCTGCTTCTCCAAATTTTTTTTCCTCCATCAGTGCATTTAAAGCACTTCTCGCTTGAAGCAAATTTTTTACAATAAACACTCCTTTGCCGGCTGCCAATCCATCTGCCTTAATTACCAAAGGAAAAGTTTGTTTTTTTATATAATCGAGCGCCTTTTTACTATTTTGAAAGACTTCATAATTAGCTGTAGGGATGTTATACTTTTTCATTAAATACTTGGAAAAGACTTTACTTGATTCAATTTCAGCAGCCTCCTTGCTCGGACCGAATATCCTTAAACCCTGTTTATTAAATTCATTTACAATTCCTTGGGATAAAGGCAATTCCGGTCCTACTACCGTTAAATCAATTTTTTCCTTTTGGGCAAAATCAACTAATTTTTCTATGCTGTCTGCATCAATATTTACACATTGGGCTAACCTGGAAATTCCTGCATTGCCCGGTGCACAATAAACTTGGGAAACTTTCGGACTTTGAATCATTTTCCACACCAGAGTATGCTCTCTTCCTCCGCTGCCAATGACCAATACTTTCATTCTCGCTCTACCTCTCTTATAAAAATGGTGATTATTTAATAAAGACTCTTCTTCCTTTAATAATCAATCTACCTTCAGAAAATAACTGAATTGCCCGGGGATAAATTTGGTGTTCTTCTTTTAAGATTTTCTCTGCCAAAGATTCCTCGGTATCATCATCGCTCACTTCTACTGCCTTTTGCAGGATAATAGGACCGGAATCTACTCCTTCATCCACAAAATGAACGGTACATCCGGAAACTTTTGCTCCATATTCAAAGGTCTGCCTCTGAGCGTGCAACCCCGGAAAAGAAGGGAGTAAGGCAGGATGAATATTTATTATCTTATTTTTATAGGTTCTGATAAAATAGGGGCTTAAAATTCTCATATACCCGGCCAGAACGACCAGTTCAATTTTTTTCTCTTTTAGGGTTTTGATTATCTCTTTATCGTAATCTTCCCTGTTTTTAAATTCCTTAAAATTAATATACCGGGTATTGATATGATATTGCTGGGCTCTTTTTAGGGCGTAAGCATCCGGATTATCGCTAATCACAACTTTAATTTCTCCCTCAATTTTACCTTCCTCTATAGCCTCAATGATGGCCTGCAAATTTGTCCCTCTACCTGAGACCAATACTCCGATATTTACCATCACTTTCTCCTTGATGACCCATTTGCTGCCTGACATCAAATTGGTCATTATCGAATAATTATTTGTTTACTTCCTTTTATCACTTGGCCGATAAGGTAAGAATTGTATCTGGTCATTTTAAGTTCGTCCATCACCTTTGAAGCGTCATTTTGGGAAACAACTAATACCATTCCTATCCCCATATTAAAAGTTCGATACATCTCTTCATCGGAAATTTCTCCTTCTTTTTGAATGAAAGTAAAAATTGAAGGTTTAGGCCAGCTTTTTTGGTCTATTCGAATTGAAGCTCCTTCAGGCAAAATACGAGGAATATTTTCCAATAACCCTCCTCCGGTGATGTGAGCTATTCCTAAAATTTTATATTTTTCTAACAAATGTAAAACCGGGGAAACGTAAATTCGAGTAGGTCTAAGCAATTCTTCACCCAAAGATTCCTCAAAAGAAGGTACTTTATCGTCTATTTTATATTTATTAGATTCAAACAAAACCTTTCTCACCAGGGAAAAACCGTTACTGTGTAATCCGTTAGAAGCAATGCCTATCACCGAATCTCCTTCTTTAATCTTTCGGCCATCGATTATTTGACTTTTCTCTACTATTCCCACTGTAAAACCGGCTAAATCATATTCACCTTCAGTATAAAATCCGGGCATCTCTGCAGTTTCTCCGCCCAATAAAGCACAATCTGCCATTTTACACCCTTCGGTAATTCCTTTTATAAGCTCAACAACCACTTTTTCTGATAGTTTACCAATGGAGATATAATCCAGAAAAAATAAAGGTTTTGCCCCACAGGTGATGATATCATTCACCGACATTGCCACTAAATCTATACCAACAGTGTCATGTTTATTTAGAGCAAAGGCGAGCTTTAATTTAGTCCCCACCCCGTCAGTACCAGAAACCAAGACGGGTTCTTTGTACTTTTGTTCTGCTAAAGAAAATAATCCCCCAAATCCACCTATGCCGCCTAATACTCCGGGAATAGAAGTTTTGCTGATCAATGGTTTTATTTTTTCAACTATCTGATTGGCCAGGCTAATATCTACGCCAGCATCTTTATAAGATTTGCCCATTTAATTCATTCACTTTCTTTTTTTTTAGTTTATCGATTAATATAGTCGATAGTGAATAGTCGTTAGCCTAACACCCCCACCTTAATCCTCCCCCCTCAAGGGGGAGGAGATTAGAATGCAAAGGCGAGACGCCTGTCCT
>JADBKX010000086.1 GCA_014894735.1 Candidatus Sediminicultor sextus
ATAAGTTTTAAAAGTCCTTCTTTTTTTTTGAAGAAAGTTATCGGTTTTCGGTTTACAGTTGTTATAAAGGTATTGCCGTGTCGCTTCGCTCCTCGCAATGACAGAAATCGCAATGACAATCAGAATCTTCTGGTGATTGCACCGACCTCATCGGGCAAGACCTTTATCGGAGAAATGGCTGCCGTTACCCAGGCCATTCATAATAAGAAGACCATTTACCTGGTCCCTTTAAGGACATTGGCCGAGGAAAAATATCGGCGTTTTTAGATAATCAAGGGGGTTTTGATACATTTTATTAGTGGTCGTTTTTACAAAGGTAATTCCAAACCTTCTATTACTTGTTTTTCAAAATCAGTACCTTTTTCCCATAATAATTTGACAAATACGCTGATGGGATCTTGTTTTGAATAATCTCCAAAAAGGTCTAATCTTAAACGATGGGGACATTTAATATAATTATATAGCATATTTGCGGAGAGTTTATCTGGCATAGAATTTCTCCTATAACAAAATATTCATTGCTTTTTTCTCTTTATCCGCTAATTCTACTAATATTTCAGATTCCAGAATAAACATTTTATTTTCTTTTTTTCTCCTTCATTTTCATCCTTTAAAGAGGTAAACAAAAAAATAGAAAGCCATTACTAATGATAAAGACAGTCTGATAAAGACTGCTATAATACTTCCGATAAAAGTGGCCATGCCAGCTTTCAGAGCCATTGAGTTTTCTTTGCCGGCAATGAGCTCTCCTACAGTTGCACCAATAAATACGCCTAAAATCATTCCAAAAGGAGGGAAAAAGATGGTGCCGGCTATCATCCCTATTATTGCTCCCCAGATTCCGGATTTGGTAGCGCCATATAATTTTGCTCCCAGTAGAGGGAGAAAATAATCTATCAGGGAGACTATAACAGTTAAGACAGCAAACCTGACTAAGAAACTTTTACTAAAAACAGGTTCTTCTTTGGCAAATTGGAGCAATATGAGAGCAGCATAACTAAGGGGAGGTCCGGGAATTGCGGGGAAAATACAGCCAATTATTCCTACAATAATACAAATTATCCCTAATAAAATTAAAGCAAATTCCATAAGGCTTGGCATTTTCCTTCTTTAAACATAGAACCAATATTAAAATAAATTAAACAAAATCTTGATGTATCGCTGTCTTGTCATTATTATTTTACTATATGATATGCTATAATCCAAACATAAATACAATCTATTGAAAAAGTTTTTATCAGTATATCAGTCTATAATATGGACATGAGGTAAATATTATCAAATGAAAAATTTAGAAAACGAGAGAAATGTTTTAAAAACACAAACTCTTTTACTTAAAACTCAGACCTTGGGTGAGGAAATTGCCAACAGCATTACTCATGGTATCGGAGCAGGTTTAAGCATTGCTGCTCTGGTAATTTTAACCGTTCTTGCCAGCAGGCGCGGTGATGCCTGGCGAATAGTGAGTTTCAGTATATATGGAGCTACACTGGTCTTGCTTTATCTATCTTCCACCCTTTACCATAGCTTTTTAAGCCTAAAGATAAAAAATATTTTCAGAATTCTGGACCATTCAGCAATCTATCTGCTTATTGCGGGAACTTACACGCCTGTTACCCTTACGCTTATGAGAGGAGCCTGGGGATGGACCCTCTTTGGACTTGCCTGGGTAATGGCAATAGGAGGAATTATTGTAACTACACTCCTTCTGGATAAACTTAAAGCTTTATTGGTATTATCTTATGTAGTTATGGGATTACTTGTGGTTATTGCCATAAAACCAATGATACAGATGCTCCCCAGGGGAATGATTATCTGGCTTTTTATCGGAGGAGCTTGTTATATTTTAGGAATATTATTTTATTTATGGAAAAGACTGCCTTATCACCACCCCATCTGGCATCTTTTTGTTTTAGGTGGAAGCATTTCTCATTTTTTGGGTATATTATTCTATCTCACATAGATACCTCGCCTTTACAGTCGTGGTGCTTCCAAAATTAAAGCTTTGCTTTTCCTGTTCCTTCCTTTTCTCGTGATTTTATATATCTTCGGATCACTTCTTGGTTTGTCCCTACTGTAGATACAAAATGCCCTTTTCCCAAAATACCCTCTTTTTATCCCAATATATTTATTCAAGAAAACAAACTTCCAGCTTAGAAATCTATTGGTATTCTTTTTGATGATTTCAACTAATTTGCTCATTGTATACTTCGAGAAAATAGTTGTAAACAGATGAACATGATCATTCTTTATCCCTATCTCTATTTTTAATTTATTCTCAGTATATCAGAAAAATATTAGAATTTAGTGGAAATAAACCTTGATAAGATTGAATGAATTATGCTAGCGTCATTAGTTAGAAATAACAGGGAGAATGCCAACTAAAAAAACACCAACTAAAAAAATAATTGACAATTATAAAAAACTAAAATATAATTCACAATATA
>JADBKX010000042.1 GCA_014894735.1 Candidatus Sediminicultor sextus
ATCAAGAAGAGGTAAATAAAGTGGTTTCTGAAGCTATCAAAAGAGGAGTGAATTTATTTGATGTTGGGCCAACTTATGGAGACGCTCAAAATAAACTAGGACCTGCTATAGAAAAATATCGAGAACAGATAATTTTAACTTGTAAAACTGAACCTTATAAAACCAAGGGAGAGGTTAGGTCTGACTTGGAAAATTCTCTAAAATTACTAAAAACCGATTTTTTTGATGTTTATCAGTTACATGAAGTCATCGATGAAGATTTGTTGAAAAAATCAATGGGTTCGGGAGGAGCCTTAGAAGCCATTCTGGAGGCTAAAGAAGAAGGCTTGGTTAATTATGTCGGATTTTCATCTCATAGTGAAGAATGGGCACTGAAACTCATGAAGCTCTATGATTTTGATACTGTCATGTTTCCTATAAATTGGAATTACTGGTACAATAATCATCAGGGGGAAGCAGTAATAAAAAAAGCTCGTGAAACGAATAAAGGCATACTGGCTATTAAATCTTTAGCTCATAGGCGTTGGAAAGATGGGGAGGAAAGGCGTGGATACAAAACTTGGTATAAGCCTTTGTTTGATAACGATGAATTAGCCATGCTCGCACTCAAATTTACATTATCAAAAGATATTGATTCTGCAGTTAGTCCAGGTGATAAAAGGTTGTTGTATAGAAGTATTGATTTAATAGAAGATTATAAGGGTTTTTTTAATCTTTCAAATTCTGAAAAAGAAAGATTGGAAGAATTTGTTGATCTATATGGGGGACAACTTTATCCAATTGTAAAATCCTAATCTGTTTTTAGAAATGAAAATACTCCCCTTTTAGTAATATATTTTTGTTTTTCTGTCTACTTTAAGGAGAGTACATCATTTCCGATGGCCTTGTTAACTCCTTCTAGTGATCCTCCTCTAAAATCGATGGATCATAACTCTAGGTCTCCAGCCCGGCAAAATTCCAGGCATTTGTAATAAGGACAGGACTTAATGGTTTACAGTGAGCGGCACCGTACATTACAATATCCAACTGGTCATTGATGAGGCAGGGGGGATTTATTGGAAGTATCAGGTGAATTATAATCTCAGTGGACATGATATTAATGGAAACAAATATCAAGTGATCAGTAATGTGATGCAATATAAGAATAGCAAGGATGGAGGATTCCCCTATGAGTAGTCTTTTGTCAATGCCACACCCATGATCAGCCAGAGAGAAAATATATAATTAGATATAAGGAAAAGGAGAATAAGGGTATGGACCAAAGTATTATAAAAGGTATTTATTTCAAACGCTGTCAATTAGCATTAACCGCTCTTAAAGCAAATGGTTTTAAAGCTATATACGCAGACAATTCAAAAGAAGCCCTTGATAAAGTGATGTTGTTAATTCCGAAAGAAGCGAAAGTAGGGATCGGTGGTTCAGTAACAATAAGAGAGATAGGATTGGTAAGGGCATTAGAAAAACAAGGTCATACCATTTTTATGGATTGGGGGAAACCTCTTGAATTAAAAGAAAAGTTAAAAGTAAGAAAAGAAGCTTTAACCAGTGAGGTATATCTTACCAGCAGTAATGCCATTACTCTTCAAGGGCAATTGCTAAATATTGACGGAACTGGCAATCGGGTAGCTGCTATGATCTTTGGGCCAAAAAAAGTAATCATTATTGCCGGTGCTAACAAATTAGTCGACACTTTGGAGGAAGCTTTTGCCAGGATAAGGAATATTGCGGGTCCACTGAATGGGAGGCGATTAAACTTAAAAACTCCCTGTGCATTAACAGGGAAATGTACTAATTGTGATTCTCCTGATCGAATGTGTAAGGTTACAGTAATTTTAGAAAAAAAACCAAACCTTACTGATATTACCATAGTATTGGTTGGGGAAAATTTAGGATATTAATTCGTTCAATTCCCTTTAGGTTTTTAAATTTAAAATAATTCAAGAAGTACTGCTTATAAACCTTTGTGAGAGGGCTGAGAAATATTATGCTTCATTGCATTTGCTGAAGGGCTTTTTTATTTTATAAATATTTTCATAGAAAAAGAAGGATTTTTATTTGAAAAGATAGAATAATGATAAAAATAGTGGGTACCTTTTAACTCAGAAATTTATCTTGAAGTGATACTTTTCTTTACTTATTACGTATCATTTAATAAGAACAGAAATATTGATTCTTTCAGTCATCTATCCCAATGCTACGTAAGAAAGGGATTTTTTTTAAGAATCTGTTAAGGAGGTTAATAAGATGATAAAGAAGTCTTTATGGTTAGGATTAGCAGTTCTATTAGCTATTATTTTTCTTACTGGCTGTGTACCCATTATACCTGGTATAGGTCTTGCCACAGTTGAGGAGATCGATATTTTAACCTTAGAGTCATTCCCGGTTCAGGTCTTTGTAATTGCCAGCGGATATCTTCCTAACCC
>JADBKX010000117.1 GCA_014894735.1 Candidatus Sediminicultor sextus
AAAAATGTGTCATTGCAAGACCTGACCCCTCCTCGTTATAAGGATAATTCATCGATTATATTATCTATTTTAATTTCTTTTTGTTCTTTGGTTTGCATATTGCGGAAAATCACCATATTTTTAGATAATTCTTCTTCACCAACTATTACTGCATATCTTGCCCCTATTTTATTGGCTATCCTCATCTGTGATTTTAAGCTTCCTTCGGAATAATCCATATCAGCAGATAAGCCAGTATTTCTTATTTTTTGCAATAACCTAAAAGCTGTATCTTTATTCTTTTCATTTACCTTAGCCACAAATATATCTAATCCCTTTTCCACAGGCCATTTAATCTTTTGTTGATCTATAGCAATAATCATTCTCTCTATTCCTGCGGCAAATCCTACTGCTGGAGTCGGCTTTCCACCTAACTCTTCAACCAAATCATCATATCTACCGCCGCCGCCTATAGCATTTTGAGCCCCTAATCCCCCTGAAATAATTTCAAAAGCGGTTTTAGTATAATAATCTAATCCTCTTATTAATCGTGGGTCTTCATGAAATACAATTTTTTGATCATTAAGATATGATTTAACTTCAGAAAAATGTGATTCGCATTCCTGACAAAGATTTTCAGTAATTACCGGAGCTATTTCTATAATTTTTTTACAGCTATCTTTTTTGCAATCTAAAACTCTTAAAGGATTTTTATTATACCTCTCTTTACATTCTGAACATAGAAAATCTTTTTTATCCTTTAAATATTTTTTTAATTTTTGGACATAATCAACTCTGCATTTTTTACAACCCACACTATTTATTAAAATTTCAAGATTTTTTAAACCCAGTTTTTTATAAACATCTAAAACAGTAAGGATAACTTCAGCATCTGCAGCGGAAGATTTAGTTCCAATGACCTCGATTCCGAATTGATTAAACTGCCGGAATCTGCCTGCTTGCGGTTTTTCGCATCTGAACATTGGACCGAGATAAAATAATTTAATTACTTTAGAAATCCTATCCATTCTATTCTCTAAATAAGCTCTAACCACCGGTGCGGTTCCTTCAGGCCGTAAAGTAAGACTCCTCCCTTTTCTATCGGGAAAAGTGAACATTTCCTTGGTTACTATATCGGTAGATTCACCTATCCCCCGAATAAAAAGATCAGTGTATTCAAAGTAGGGAGTTCTTATTTCTTTATATCCATATTTATTTAGTATCTCTTTTATCATATCTTCGATATGATACCACTTTAAAATATCCTCAGGTAAAATATCTTGTGTCCCTTTGGGAACCTTAATAAACAATATTTTCCTCTCCTTTTTCTTTAATAATTATAGTGCTGTTCCTTAAATGCTTTTTTATCAATAGCTTTTTTCATGGCTTCTTCTCGGCTAATTTTATCTTCCATAACTAAGTCTTTCAACGACTGATCTAAACTCTGCATGCCATCTTTCTTGCTAGTTTGTATAGTAGAAGGAATTTGATGAGCTTTTCCTTCTCTTATCAGATTTCTAATTGCCGAATTAGCTATCATTATTTCTATGGCAGCAACCCTGCCTGAATTATCCAAAGTAGGTAATAAAGTTTGGGCAATAATTCCCTGCAATGATCCGGCAAGCTGCATTCTTACTTGGTTTTGTTGATGAGGAGGGAATACGTCTATTATTCTGTCTACCGTTTCTGCCGCATCAATTGTATGGAGAGTAGAGAATACCAAGTGCCCAGTCTCAGCTGCGGTCAAAGCCATAGAAATAGTCTCCAGGTCCCTCATTTCTCCTACCAAGATTACATCCGGATCTTCCCTTAAAGCATTACGTAAAGCTGAAGCAAACGATTGAGTATGAGAGCCGATCTCTCTTTGAGAAACAAGACAATTTATATGTGAATGAATAAACTCAATGGGGTCCTCAATAGTGATGATATTAACATATTTCTTTTTATTTATAATATCAATCAAGGCGGCAATAGTAGTTGATTTCCCGCTTCCTGTAGGCCCGGTAACCAATACCAATCCTTTATCTTTTTCGGTAAAATCGGAAAGGATCGAAGGTAAACCTAATTCAGAAAGAGTCTTAATTTTCTCCGGTATTAATCTAAAAGCAGCTCCCTCTCCGCGACGATGTTTAAAGACATTTATCCTGAAACGAGCAACATTAGCTACTTCATAAGACAAATCTAATTCACCATATTTTTCAAAATCACTTTTCTGTTTTTCATTTAAAATACTATATATCATTTCATGAGTAATCTCCGGGGTCAATTCCGGAAAATCTAATTTAGTTAATTTTCCATTTATACGAATAACAGGGGGTATCCCTACATTAAGGTGTAGATCAGAAGCATTTTTTTCTTTGGTTAAATTTAATAATTCTTTTATTTCCATATTAAACCTCCTCTTTTATTTTATTGATAATATTATTAAAAAATCCCTGAT
>JADBKX010000130.1:0-1970 GCA_014894735.1 Candidatus Sediminicultor sextus
GATAAGTAAAAAACATCTCAAACGAAAAAAAGAAAAAGCCTTTTTAGTTTGAGATTTTTTCACCTATCGCCAGGAGAAGAGAAGGAAAAGAGTGAGAGAAACCAGGAGAGTAAAAATAAAGAAAGAGTAATACTTCCACCAGTAAATAGTAATTTACCTGGTGGAAGTATTACCAGGAGAGAGAAAGGCCGCCAGTATCCTAAATATAAAGATTTCTAAAAATGGAGGACTGTATAGGTCAAAAAAAATAGCTGCTCTTGCAGAAGCCGCCGGTATTCCCATTATTGTAGGAGGGGCGAATACCTATGAAATTGGCAGACAAGCTTGTCGGCATTTTGCAGTATCTACAGCCCAGGCGCAAATGGGATTAGGTTCTGAAGGTTGTGCCCCAGCTTCTCAATCCAAGATAGATGATGTCACCAAGAAAGTAGTTACTTATGAGGATGTATCAAAAATGAAGGGATATGTGATGGTTTCATCAGGCGCAGGGCTGGGCGTTGAAATCGATGAAGATAAAATCAATCAATATAAATTCTCCTATTAATCAAAACCTTTTTAATGGAAATGTAAAAAAAGTAAATATCTATCTGAATGGGAAAATATAAAAAAAGATTTGCTAAATTTTGTAAAAATTCTATAATGTAAATATAGTTAGTGGTTTTTGAAAAAACCAGAAATTCAAAAAAAAGGAGTAAATGAAAAATGAAAAAAGAAAACTTATTTAGTAAAAATGTTCCTGCAACTATTAATGCTCAAGGGGTGAAGGCAAACGGATTTATTTTTTCCACACAAATAGGGAAAGATGCTAAAACAAATAAAATAGAAATAGGCATGGCAGCTCAGGCTAAGCGAATTATGGAGAACATTAAAACACTCCTTGAAGAAAATGGGTCCTCACTTGAAAAGATAGTTAAAGTGACTGTTTTTATTGGTGATTTAGAAAAAGGTAAAGAATTTAATGACGTTTACTATAGTTATTTTAAAGATGATAAATCAAGGCCAGTTCGATGCTGTATACAAATAGCAAAACTTCATCCCGGTTTTGATGTTGAGGTAGAATTTATAGCCTTGGCTTAATTCTATATTTTACTTTTATTACTGTTAATAAATTAGGGAATAAGTAAGGTAAAATAAGAAAATAAATCAAAAAAAGCACAAATATTTCATGCAACTATCAGCCCATACCTTAAGTTAAACAAAATTGAGTGTTTTTCTAAGCCTGAACACTGACTTTATTTAAAAAATTATTTGACTACTAAGAGCTTTTAATATATTATTAGGAAAATAAAAGTTGCCCTTTTAAATTGGTTCAGAGAGACTAATAAGGGGATAAAAAGAGAAAATTGTATCCTCTTATTAGCGATTAATAAGAGGATATTTTATTATATAAATGAAAATAAAATATGATTTCCTTTAATATCAGTCCAGTGAGGCTGGTAAGGAATGGTTATTACCCCCTTATCAGCCAAAATTGGTTGGAGGGGGGTTTTTGTTTAAATATATGGTAGGCAGAAGAGGAGGTTTGAAGAAGTGGATATGCAGGAAAAGGCTGTGGTGATGGAGGAAAGTGAAATCAAGAGAACTCTGGTAAGGATTGCCCACGAGATAGTAGAAAAAAATAAGGGGGTAGCTGATTTAGCCCTTATTGGGATAAGGACCAGGGGAGTTTTCCTGGCTAAAAGATTGGCACAGGAAATTTCTAAAATAGAAAAAAAAGAGATCCCGGTAGGAACCTTAGATATAACTCTTTACCGGGATGATTTGTCCTTGGTTGCCCGCCAACCTCTGCTGCTTAAAACAGAAATACCTTTCGATGTTTCTCAAAAGAAAATAGTACTGGTTGATGATGTTCTTTATACCGGAAGGACCATAAGGGCAGCCATGGATGCGATAGTGGATTTAGGAAGACCTCAGGTGATTCAGTTAGCTGTATTGATTGATAGAGGACATCGGGAGCTTCCTATTCGAGC
>JADBKX010000130.1:2070-5064 GCA_014894735.1 Candidatus Sediminicultor sextus
AGGTGAATTTTATTTATAATATTAAAGTAAAGATTTTATCTAAAGAAGAAGTAGCTCCCAATATTTTCTTAATCAAATTATTAGCTCCTCCCATTGCTCAAGAAGCCCTCGCCGGACAATTTATCCATATTAAATGCAGTAAAGATAATTATCCTTTATTGCGCCGTCCCTTAAGTATTCACCGAATAGATAAAGAAAAAGGAGAAATTTTTATTCTATTCCAGGCAGTGGGAGAGGGTACAAAATTATTAGCTGGTAGAAGCATTGAAGATGATTTAGATATCATGGGTCCTATCGGTAACGGTTTTAATATCTATCCGGAAAGTAAGAAGATGGTGATCATAGGAGGAGGAATAGGAGTTGCTCCTTTACTGGCTTTAGGCGAAGAATCTATAAGGCAAGGCAAAGAGGTACAAGTCTTGATAGGTGCTTTGAAGAAAGAGCTGGTCATAGGAGAGGAAAGCTTTAAGATTCTGGGGGCAAAAGTAGATGTTGCTACTGATGATGGAAGTTATCAGTATAAGGGTTTAGTTACTGATTTATTAGAAAGAATTATTAAAGAAGGATGGTTAGCAGATCAGATATTTGCTTGTGGGCCAAAACCTATGTTAAAAAAGATTAGTGAAATTGCTTTACAGGCAAATATTCATTACCAGGTATCTATGGAAGAACGGATGGCTTGTGGGATAGGTGCCTGTTTGGGATGTGTCTGCAAGATAAAAACTAAGGATAAAAGAGAATACAAAGTTAAATATGAATATAAGAGAGTCTGTGTAGATGGACCCGTCTTCACAGGAAGTGAGGTGGTCTGGAATGATTGATAAACCTAATTTAGAAGTGGAAGTAGCTGGAATAAAGTTAAAAAATCCAGTGATGACTGCCTCAGGGACTTTTGGTTATGGTGAAGAGTTTTCTCCATTCATTGATTTAGATAAGTTGGGAGCAATGGTATTAAAGGGAATTACTCTAAAACCAAAGATGGGGAATCCACCTCCCCGGGTTATAGAGACCCCTTCGGGGATGCTTAATTCTATCGGCTTACAGAATGTAGGAGTCGAAATGTTAATTAAAGAAAAATTACCTTATTTACAAAAATTCAATACTCCGGTGATTATAAATATTTCCGGGGATACTATAGAAGAATACATAGAATTAGCCAGAAGGCTGGGAGAAGTTTCCAAGGAGATGGGAGTTGCCGGTCTGGAGATCAATATTTCTTGTCCCAATGTTAAAAAGGGAGGTATGGTCTGGGGAACAGATGCTAAAGCAACTTATAAAATAATAAATAGTATTCGGAAAACTACCCCTCTTCCTCTTATTGCAAAATTAACGCCTAATGTTACAGATATCAAAACAATTGCACAAGCTGCTGAAGAAGCAGGAGCAGATGCTTTATCTTTAATAAATACTTTAGTAGGAATGGCAATAGATATTGATTCTCGCAGACCTAAATTAGCTAATATCAGTGGCGGCCTGTCCGGTCCAGCGGTAAAGCCGGTAGCCCTTTGGTTAGTCTGGCAGGTATTTCAGACAGTAAACATCCCGGTAATCGGGATAGGGGGAATAATAAAAGTTGAGGATGCCCTGGAATTTATCATTGCCGGAGCCCGGGTAATAGAGATAGGAACGGCAAATTTTGTCAACCCCCATGTAACCATAGATATTATAGAAGGAATAGAAAAATATCTAACAGAAAATAATATTAAAGATGTCAATGAATTAGTAGGAAGTATGAAAATATAATAAAAACAGGGGGAGAGAAGATGGATTTAACGGCGAGAGAAAGATTGGTCCTGGCTCTGGATGTAGACGATTTTAAAAAAGCAGAGGAATTAGTGAGTGAATTAAGTGATTATGTGGGGGCCTTTAAAATCGGCAACCAACTATTTACTGCTGAGGGGCCTAAGGTAGTTGATATGGTAAACAAAAAGGGGGGTAAAGTTTTTTTAGATTTAAAATTTCACGATATACCCAATACCGTTGCTCGGGCAGCAGAGGCAGCTACTAAATTAGGAGTTTCTATTTTTAATGTCCACACCTCCGGGGGATATGAAATGATGAAAGCAGCGGCTGAAGCCACTGCAAAAATCAGTCAAGAACTCGGTATTAGAAAGCCTATAATTTTAGGAGTAACTTTACTTACCAGTATCAATCAGGAAATTTTAGAAAAAGAGATAGGTATAAAAAAAAGATTAGAAGAACAAGTAGTTCATCTGGCTAAATTAGCTAAAGCTGCCGGTCTTGATGGAGTGGTAGCTTCTTCCTGGGAGATTAAGGAGATAAGAAAGGCCTGTGGAGAAGATTTTATAATTTTAACTCCCGGGATACGTCCTGCGGGCAAATCTTCCGATGACCAGAAAAGAGTAATGACTCCCCAGGAAGCCATAAAATTAGGGGCTAATTTTTTGGTAATAGGAAGACCGATAAGAAATGCCGCTAATCCGGTAGAGACCGCAAAACAAATATTAAGAGAGATGGAGGGAAATTAAAAGATGATTATTAAAACAGAAGAGGTAATGAAAACATTTAAACAGGCAGGAGCTATCCAGAAAGGGCATTTTAGATTAACCTCAGGAGTTCACAGTGATACCTATATCCAATGTGCTCAGGTCATGCAGCATCCTGAATTTATGCATAATTTATGCAGTGAACTGGGGAAGAAGTTTAGGGGAGATGATATTGATGTAATTGTAGGACCGGCAATCGGAGGTATTATTATGGCTCATGTGATGGCGCGAGTATTAGGACCCTGGGTGAGAGCAATCTTTACTGAAAGAGAAAATGGGAAGATGACCTTGCGACGTAGTTTTGAGATAATTCAGGGAGAAAAAGTTTTGGTAGTAGAAGATGTCACTACCACCGGAAGTTCGGTAAGAGAGGTTATAGATATAGTAAACTCAAGGCAGGGAAAAGTTGTAGGGGTAGGAGTATTAATCGATCGAAGCGGAGGAAAAGTAGATTTTGGAATAAAGACCGAAAAACTCCTGACTGTAG
>JADBKX010000130.1:5164-8031 GCA_014894735.1 Candidatus Sediminicultor sextus
CGAAGCGGAGGAAAAGTAGATTTTGGAATAAAGACCGAAAAACTCCTGACTGTAGCTATGAAGACTTATCTACCTGAGGAATGCCCTTTATGTAAAAAAGGAATTCCCGCAGTTAAACCAGGGAGTCGGGAGCTTTAGAATTAAAAAATTTTTAAAAAAATTTGACAAGAGTAGAATTTTAATATATTATAAATTCTAATATTAAAAAAGAATATTTTAACGAGGAAAGTAAGTTATTTTTTAAATTAAAAAGAGAAAGATACATTAGGTGAAAGTATCCTAGAAAAAGATGACTGAAAAGAGAGCCTCAATAATAATAGGTTGGTTACCTTTAAAAACTTCTAATGAGTGGGGTAAATAATTTATCCAATCCTGGGTGGTACCGCGAGATTTTATCTCGTCCTTTTATGATAATGAAGATTGTCAAAGGGGCGGGATTTTTTGTTTTCAGGGAGTGATAATTATTTGCTCAACCCGGGTGGCACCACGGGAAATTTTATCAATCTCGTCCCTTATGATAATTAACAAAAAGATCATTAAGGGCGGGATTTTTTATTTTGTGTTTAGATGAGGTGAAAATAGAATGAAAAAAATAAAGATAAGCGTAATTGGTTCAACAGGTTATGCGGGGAAAGAATTAGTAAAAATATTAATGAATCATCAAAATGTGAAATTGGTTCATCTGGTTTCTTCCAGTTATGCAGGAAAAAATATAGCGGAGATATTTCCTGAATTCCTAAATAAATTAGATAAAAAACTTATAAATTTTAATTTAGATATAGTATCTCAAGATTCGGATCTGGTATTTACTGCTCTTCCCCATACGGTCTCTATGGATATGGTTCCTGAATTATTGAAAAAAGGTGTTAAAGTAGTTGATTTAAGTGCGGATTACCGTATAAAGGATTCTGTGGTGTATCAGGAATGGTACAAGAAAGAGCTCAACCAAATTAGTAAGGAGCTGTTACTTGAAGCAGTTTACGGTCTTCCAGAAATTTACCTGAATAAAATAAAAGATGCCTTATTAGTAGCTAACCCTGGTTGTTATCCGACCAGCGTAATTTTAGGGATCGCCCCTTTATTAAAACATCACTTTGTAGAACCAGTGGGGATTATTATTGATTCTAAATCCGGTATTAGTGGAGCGGGGAGGAAACTGTCTTTAGGTCTTCATTTTGCGGAGTGTAATGAAAATTTTAAAGCTTATAAGGTTGTCAGGCATAATCATATTCCGGAGATTGAGCAGGAATTATCTTATGTTTATTTTGGAGCAGATAACAAAGAACAGATAAAAAGGATAAAAGTTTCCTTTACTCCCCATCTTCTTCCGATTAATAGAGGAATCTTATCCACCTGTTATTTAAGTTTAAGGGGTTCTAAAAAAGAAGAGGAGGTTTTGGAGATTTACCAAAAATATTATCATAAGGCACCTTTTGTGAGAATCTTTAAACCCCCCAATTTGCCGGAGATAAAATATGTAGCAGGAACAAATTATTGTGACATCGGGTTTTCCATAGATGAGAGGATGGGAAAGATAAAAATAATTTCAGTTATCGATAATTTACTTAAAGGGGCAGCCGGACAAGCAGTGCAGAATATGAATATTATGTCTGGTTTCCCTGAGACCTGTGGGCTGGTATAAACTAGAGGTGAAAGGAGTTAAAAATGATGAAAGATGTTTTAAATAAAGAAGATTTTCAGGTTGTCAAAGGAGGAATAACTTACCCTAAAGGTATAAAAGCATCCGGAGTAAAATGCGGGATAAGATTCAATAAAAAAGATTTAGCCTTAATTTATTCGGAAAAAGTAGCTGATGCCTGGGGAACATTTACTACCAATAAATTTAAGGCTGCTCCACTGGTGGTTACCGAGAAAAATTTATCTCTATCAGGAGGTAAATTGCAAGCGGTGTTAATAAATAGCGGGATAGCCAATGCCTGTACCGGAGAGAAAGGCTTGAAAGATGCCTGGGAGATGGCCGACTATGTTTCTCGGGGTTTGAAGATTAAAAAAGAACATGTGGCGGTGACCTCGACCGGTAAGATTGGAGAATTTCTCCCTTTAGACAAGATAAGGGCTGGAGTGAAAAAGGCCATTTCCTGCTTGGATTATGCCGGAGGAGCAGAGGCCGCAGAAGCAATATTAACCACTGATACTAAAAAGAAAGAGATAGCCGTCTGTTTTAAATTGGGTGAGCAGGAAGTGAGAATCGGAGGAATGGCTAAAGGTTCAGGGATGATTCATCCTAATATGGCGACTATGTTAGGATTTGTTACCAGCGATATTTTCATTAAAGGAGAGTTACTCCAGGAAGCGCTGAAGAAGGTAGTGGAAAAAACCTTCAACATGATTAGTGTAGACGGTGATACGAGCACTAATGATATGGTATTACTTATGGCCAATGGCTTAGCCGGGAATAAATTAATCGATAAGAAGGATGCTGATTATTATAAATTTTTAAGTACTTTACAACATGTTGCCGAATATTTAGCCAAGTGTATTGCCAAAGATGGGGAGGGAGCTACCAAGATGATTGAGGTAGAAGTTCAAAATGCAGTATCTTTTGGTAATGCCAGGAAAGTTGCTAAAGCAGTAATTAATTCTCCCTTGGTAAAGACAGCAGTTTTTGGAAAAGACCCTAATTGGGGAAGGATTTTAGCAGCAGTGGGATACTCCGGGGCAGAGTTTATGCCAGATAAAGTTGACCTTTATTTAAAAGAAAAGATAGTTGAGAATGGCCAACCTTTGAAGTTTTCAAGACAAAAATTGCACGAATATTTAGAATCTTCTGATGAAATTAAAATTATAATTGACCTTAAGATGGGAGAGGTAAATGCTACTGCCTGGGGATGTGACCTGACCTATGA
>JADBKX010000017.1 GCA_014894735.1 Candidatus Sediminicultor sextus
GTACAAAAAAGGTTATAGAAAAATAGGAACATCCCATTTTCTCTTCTAAAAAGAGGAAAATGGGATGTGTCCCTAATTTTTAATATTATAGAAAGGTTTTTATTTTCACCAGTAAACTACTGGTGGAACTTAACTCCCTCAGCCGCCGCCGCTAGCAGGAACAGTAATAGTTACGGTATCATTTTTTGTCACCCCGTCTTCTGTATGACTTACGGTGATAATTCCGGTAGTAGCTGTACAGGTTGACGATACCGAAATTACTCCATTGCTAACTGTAATTAAAGCAGGTTTATTAGATTCGTAAGTACAAGCGGTGAGTGCTATACTTTCAGAAGTACCATTATCATAGTGAGCAGTAACAGAAGTTATTGTCTTTGAGCTACCTGCCGTTATCGACATACTGGTAGGGAGTACTTCTATCGAAGTAAGCAAAGTTATATCAACTCCAATGGTAAACGATTGAGTTGCCGATATACGCCCATCAGATACCTCTACCACGACTTCATTTGCACCAATTTGGGCTTCTGTGGGAGTCCAGCTGATTACTCCGGTAGTAGAATTAATGGTCATACCGGTAGGGCTAGTAGTTAGAGAATAAGTTAAAGTATCTCCATTAGGGTCAGTAGTTTCTACCTCATAAGTATAGGCAACTCCCTCTTTTGCAGTGGTTACCGGATCAGACTCAATAACTGGCGGTAAATTAAAAAGGTAGCAACCGGTAAATAAAAATACAATTAAAAATGTACTTAAAGTAAGTAGTAATTTTTTATTTTTAATGATAATCACCTCCTTTCCTTAAATGAATATATTATAGTTTTTAACAAATATTTTATTGTAAATTAGTTAAATACTATCACAATTAGCTAAATAAATAAAGATGTTATTTGTTTATATTATTTTAATTTTTCTTCCTGATGAAACTTTTAAGATTCTACCAATAATTTGGCTGGAAGTAAATCCCTGCTGGAACAACAATTCTTTTGCCTTTTCTGCCTGTTCAGGACTTATAGATAACAGCAATCCTCCTGAGGTTTGCGCATCATATAGGATAATTTCCTGTTCTTGATTAATATCGGGTTTTTTTTCTACAGAGCAGGAGTAAATTTCCTTATTTTTCAATGTTCCTCCCGGAATCATTCCTAAAGAAATATATTTATCCAGGCCATCTATTACAGGAATGTCATTCATCCATAATTCAGCCCCCAAATTATTTTTAGTGAGCATTTCACTTAAATGTCCGATTAAACCAAAGCCGGTGACATCGGTTAGACCGTGGATGGGTAATTTTAATAGTTCTTTGGAAAGCTGATTTAACTTGGTCATCCAAAAAATAGCTTCTTTTAAGGCCATTGGTTCGGCTACATCACCTTTAAGGGCAGTAGACAATATTCCCGTCCCCAAAGGCTTGGTTAATATCAGTAAATCTCCATCCTGAGCAGTATCATTATAAATAATATCCTGGGGATGAATTAATCCCACTACAGCTAATCCATACTTTGGTTCTTTATCTTTTATGGTATGTCCACCCGCCAGGATTGCTCCGGCTTCCGCGACTTTTTCCGCTCCCCCTTTTAAGACCAGTTCCAGGTCATCTAACCTGTCACCGGGAAAGGCAACTATATTTAAAGCCATAAGAGGATTTCCTCCCATAGCAAAAATATCACTCAAGGCATTCACCGCCGCAATTTGTCCAAAAGTATAAGGGTCATCAACTATGGGTGTAATGACATCCAGGGTAAAAATTATAGCCTGGTCTTCGCTTAATCGATAAACCGCTGCATCTTCATATTTTTCAAACCCAGCCAATAGATTATTATCTTTTAAAACATGAATTTTTTTTAAGATCTCACCGAGATCTTTAGGATTTAATTTGGCTGCTCATCCGGCAGCAGAAACCATTTGGGTTAATTTCCTTTTGTCTGTCAAACCTTTTCTGTCTCCTTTCTGATAGATTAATTAGCCAGGTTTAGTTTTTAAGATTCTAACATTTTCTTTACGTTGGGTAATTTTTTCCTCATCCATCTTATTAAGCAGAGGGATAATATATTTTCGGCTGATTTCCAGTAATTCCCGAACCTGGGCAATAGAGATAGAACCATTTATTTTTAAAAAATCTATTAATTTGTTTTTCATGATATCATAATTTTTACCTTCCAGTAAAATACCATCACTTAATTTGATAATTTCTCTCTCTTGAATTAAAAAATCAATTATTTCTTTGCCACCGGCAATTTGGGAAATAAGTGTTTTTTCGTTAGGAGGATTAGTGGGGTCATCTTTCAGGATTTTTAGTATTTTAGTAATCAATATTTTTTGCTGCGAAGAAATTTGAGGTTTGCGGGAGAGTAAAAACATGATTCCTTTTTCTAAACCTATTTTACTTGTATTTGTCAGAACATCTATTAAA
>JADBKX010000112.1:0-4177 GCA_014894735.1 Candidatus Sediminicultor sextus
TACTCAATACTATATTTAATAATTGTTAGTTAATAATTTGACAAAACCTGTTTACAATATTATATTATATACAATCAATCATATTAGTCGTTAGTGAATAGTGAATAGTCGTTAGTTTCAAATACAAAATGCAAGATAAATTAGTTACCTGGTTAAATAGTTTAATACTAATAATTTATTAATCAATTACGAGATAACTAAATAACGAATCGAAATATACAATTAAATTAAAAGGAGATTTTAAATAAATTATGTTACGAATAATAAGAAAAAATATGAAAATCATATTAATTATAGTAATTGCTGCCTTTGGTGTATCTATTTTTTACGGTTTAGGCCAATACAGCAGATCCTCTGGCAGCCAGAGGCAAACCTACTATATTACCGAAGTAAATAAATCGGGCATTACTTCTGACCAGCTGCAAAGTGCTTTTTTAAACGCTATCTCTCGATACGATGATGCTGTTATTTCCAGCTTAGACCAATCTGCAATTGTTTCTTTTAAAAAGAATATATTAAACCAACTAATTGACTATGAACTTTTATATCAGCAAGCTCAAAAAGAGAAGGTTAAGATTTCCAATGATGAGATTAATTTAGAAATTTACAAGATTAAAGATAATTTTTCTTCTCCTGAAGAATTCGATGGAGCCCTAAAAGCAAATAATATCACCCTTGCTCAACTTAAAGAGGATATAAAAAGACAATTAATGCTAAATAAAGTTTTAGCAGAAGTCAAGAGCCAAGTAAGTATTAGCGATGAAGATTTGTTAGAATATTACAACGAAAACAAGGAAAGTTTAGTTGAGCCCGAACAAGTTCACGCCCGTCATATATTGGTTAAAACTGAAGAAGAGGCAAATACTCTTCTTCTACAACTCAAAGAAGGTCTTGCCGATTTTTCCGAATTAGCAAAAGAAAAATCTACGGACTCTTCTGCTCCAAGCGGTGGAGACCTGGGATTTTTCACCAGAGGTCAGATGGTGAAAGAATTTGAAGATGCTGCTTTCTCGTTAGAACCGGGTGAGATTAGTGATGTAGTGCAAACACAGTTTGGATACCATATTATCAAATGCGAGGAGAAGAAAGAAGAATATTCCCCTACTTTTGAAGAAGCGAAAGAACAAATTAGCAATACTTTGAGGTCCCAAAGAGAAAATGAAGCAATATCAGCATTTATCTCAAAATTAAGAGAAGAAGCTGTTATTGTTTACAATTATGATTTTGACGCCGAAATTGAATCGTTAAAATCTTCTGCAGAAGAGAACCAACCATCAGACTCTACGGAGCAGGTAACTTCAGAAGAGTCAGCTACAGCTTCAGAAAAGGCAACAGAAAACGAAGAGGTTAAGGACACTTCCAAGGACAATTAAAGATTAATTCTTAACATTAAAAACAGAAAAAATAAAAATAACTAAATGGGGCTAAAATTTAGCCCCATTTTCATGAAGGCATAACCGGTGAAAGAAAACATGTGTAGATTCCTCATCGAATGCGGGATTACCTCTGGGCTGCAAGCATATTCCATTTAGATACTATTATCTTTACAAACTTAATTTGCTCTTCTATTCGGAAGGATAAGGATAATTTTCTGCAGGTTTCAAAAGTTAAAGCGGGAATGCCAAGCTGATGATAGGCACAATAAGTAGAACTGCCTTTGACCGGGTCCACTAAAACCTGATATTTATTGTCATCTTCGAAAATTTCCTGGTTCATCTCCTCAACCAGAGAGGAGCTCAGTTCAAATAAGTAATCATCATTCGAATCTATAACTACAGTCTGGCCATAATTTTTAGGGTTCTTCCTGTAAAATTCTATCGATTCGTGTAAATCAACCAATAGACTGATATCATATGTTTTCATCAGGCTAAATATTTCATAAGCTAATTTTTCTACAGAATTCCCCTGGGTATTTCCGGGATAAACTCTGTTTAAATTAATTTCCGGGAAAAAATACCTTACGTTTTCTTCGCAGGCTAAAATATTTGCTTTCGGTATTATTATCAAAGTTCCTCTTTCAATGTGTAGATTGTCTTTTAAATATTCGGCAGCTTTGATGCCGGCTTTTTCATTTCCGTGTGTCCCGGCTACAACCATTATCGTCGGTTCTTTATAATCAGTCTTAATGATATAAACGGGAGTCTCATAATCTGTTCCGGCACAGATGTATTCGACAGAAGTTGTTTGTAGTAAAGCAGTTTGGGGGAAATAAAAAAATAATAATATCGATATGATGAATATTACTTTTAAAAAATGTGTTGGGGGGTGATTCTTTGTCATATTTTTTATTTCCTGTAGGAGTCAAATTTATTCGACCCGCTTTATTTAATAATTTTTGTTTACCCTGGGCACGATGCATCGTGCCCCTACCCTTTCTCATTTTCTTAACCAGCTAACTAAATAACTAACTAACAATTATATCCCTTAACCACTTTATCTTCTTTACTATATACGATATACGATATACTATTTTTCTCTAATAATCATCGGCACACTATTATAAGTATCTTCCGCTAAGAACTCTATCTTTTCCTCTCCGTCTTTTCTAACAATTCGATAAGTCTTTATCTGATAACCCGGCACCCCTCCTTGAACAACTTTCTCCTGACCAGCCTCTAACTTAGAATCTTTTTCTCTAATTATCTGATAGTCAATTACCTTTTTATCTTTGCTAATAATTTCTACTTCTGCTTTACCCTTGTTCCCGCCAAAGATACTCACCTGTAATGTATCTCTAAAAACTTTCGAAAAAATTACTATCATATGATCCGAATTGTTTTTAAATCTTAGATCTTTAAATTCGTAAAATATAGCCGCATCCTGTCCCAAAGGAACGTATTTGGTTGCCTCTCCGTATACCGAATGATTATACCTCTCTATAATTGGTAAATTGGCCAAAAGAGCTGCATTATATAAAGTGCTCGATACCTGACAGATGCCGCCTCCATAACCATTTGCAAATACACCATTAGCAATGATAGTGCTTTCTTTATACCCGTCTGCTTTTTCAGCAGGGCCTACATATTTATTAAAAGAAAATATTTCTTCTGGTTTTACTAATATGCCGTTTATCACTTCAGAGGCTAATTTTATATTATATATGGTGTTCTCTTCTTTATTTTCTAATGAGGTGGGATATGTCCCCAATTCCCCATTAATAGCTAATTCTTTTAAAATATTTTGAGTAGTAATTTTGGGGTCAATAGTAATTACCGGTAGATTTACAATATACTTTTCTTCATCTAAACTTTTTAGTGACTCATTAATTTCTTCCTTGAATTTTTCTAAATCAAGCTTTACCCCTATCCTGCTTTCAATAATTCTATTACCTTCTATATAAGCATCACAAGGCATACGGTTTATCAGGGAGCTTATCTTGTTTTGAAAATCTTCAAACTTCTGCGGATCGAATTCAGCCTGGAAAGGTACTTCGTAACCTTTTCTCCAAACTACAATTCTGTTTTTTATTCTCTTAAAAATATTTCCGGTACGGGCAAAACTGTAAGCTTCATCGACTACTCGATTTAAATCGATAAAAGCGCCCAGCTCTGTATGGGGGGTAATTTTTATTTCCTGGTCTTCAAATACTAATATTCGGGGGGAATCAATCATTTTTGAGGCAATGGGCTGAAGAATCTCTCGGGCCTCTTCTTTCTTTAACCGCTCTAATTCAACACTAAAAGCAGATATTCCGGGGAGTATTTTATTTCTATTCTTATATAGATCAACGGCATCAACTAAACTAACTGCAACAATTATTATTATTAAAGATAACAATATTTTTCTTACTTCACCGTTCTTTTTCTTCTTTGGATAATATTTCAATAAATTGCACTCCTTTTATTTTTGTTTTTTCTTACTTCTTACATATTTTCACTACATTAGTGTAAACTTTAGTGTAGTAGTTAGATAGAAAGAAGAATCCTACTTTTTCTATCTTTCCTTTCGCTTTCTTAACTCGATACTATATTAAATAAGTTGATAATTTATTCATATTTAGGTATAATATCTGAGGCAAAATAATTGCGGGAATAGCTCAGGCGGTAGAGCGTTGGCTTCCCAAGCCGAAGGTCGCGGGTTCGAGCCCCGTTTCCCGCTCCATTTTTTTTCATTACTACTACCAACCATATTTACCCACCAAGGGGACAAAAACACAACCACCATAATTTGTTATTTT
>JADBKX010000112.1:4277-7935 GCA_014894735.1 Candidatus Sediminicultor sextus
TCCCACTTCCAAAACAGTTTCCGAACCTTTAAGAGAAAGGCATTGAGTCATTAAGGCAACCATAAAAGGTTGAGAGATGGTCTGCCCCATACCTATGGACAAAGGGCAATCCAGATAGGCGTTATCTTTTTCTCCCTCCAAGACAAATTTTTCCCGGGGAATACTACTCATAGCTAAAAGAACCCTTTCGTCTCTGATGCCCCTTCCCTTTAGCTGATGCCTTATCATCTCTTCCCGTACTTTTTCAAAATCCATAAAAACCACTTCCTCTTATATTAGTATTCGCTGTTTAACTTCCGAAAAAACGTTCTACAACATGATTACCCCTTATCGTTTCTACTATAACAAATACGAGCATAGCTATCATGAATCCGAGTAACATACGAAAAAAAAAGATTGCTCCCTTGGTTTTCGGGTTATCAGTATTGTACAGCCTTACTATAAATCTGGAAAGTATCAAAATTAAGAAACCCAAAATTAAAATTAAATATATCTGTTCATTCATCTCTTTTATTTCTCCGAATTATAATCTTCTATTTAAAATTCCATTTTTTTGTCCAATCTTTGACTTTAGGCATCATTTGATAATTGGTTAAATCTAAAGAAAGCGGGGTTATAGAAACCATATTTTTATAAATTGCTTCAAAATCAGTATCGGGTTCTATATTTCCTTCAGGCAGCTCTCCTCCCAGCCAATAATGGGTAGTTCCCTGAGGGTCATGTATTATCTTCACTTCATTCTGATATACTCTTTTACCGTGTCTGGTTATCTCTACACCTTTAATTTCTTCACAATCGATATTGGGAAAATTAACATTTAAGACTAAATTTGGGGATAAATTATTTTCCATCAGATTAGAAACTATTTTTTTTGTAAATAAGGCTGCCGATTCAAATTTAAAGTCTTCAAAACCGGCTAGGGAAACAGCTAAAGATGGAACATTCCTCATCGCCCCTTCCACTGCTGCCGAAACTGTACCAGAATAGAAAATATCATCACCCAGATTCGGTCCCCGGTTAATTCCTGATATAATCAAATCTGGCTTTTCGTCTTTCATAATTTCCAGTAAGCCAATAATGACACAATCCGCCGGTGTGCCGTCTAAGGAAAATCCCCAAAAATCACCGTTTATTTTTACTTTCCTAATTCTCAAAGGTTTACGTAGAGTCAAAGCATGGCCTATAGTACTCCTTTCCCTATCGGGAGCAATGACTGTAACCTCTGCAATATTATCCAACTGCTTTTTTAAAATTTGAATCCCTTCCGAATATATTCCATCATCATTAGTCAAAAGTATTTTCATAATTTACTTATTCTTATTTCTCCTTTTAAATATTTCGTTAGCTACTATAATTCCTGAAGTGGAAGCTTGAATAAGCCCCCGGGTTATGCCGGCACCATCACCGGCAGCAAACAGATTGGTAATTTTTGTCTCCAAACAGTCGGAAAGTTCCAAGCGTGAAGAATAAAATTTTACTTCTACCCCATACAATAGAGTATCTTTAGAATAGACTCCAGGTGCAATTTTATCCATAGCTTTTAACATTTCCAGGATATCGAAAAGTATTCTATAGGGCAGGACAAAGCTAAGGTCCCCCGGAGTAGCCTCTTTTAAAGTGGGATTGACTATAGAATGTGCAAGTCTGTCCGGTGTGGATCTCCTGCCTAACTCCAAATCCCCCAATCTTTGCACAATAACCCCTCCACTTAAAATATTAGCCAGATGTGCAATGTATTTTCCGTAGGCAATCGGTTCTTTAAAGGGTTCGGTAAAATGGGTACTGACTAATACGGCGAAATTAGTGTTCTCAGTACGGTGCTCCTGATAACTGTGTCCGTTTACTGAAGTGATGCCATCACTAAATTCAGTGACCACTTCCCCATAAGGACACATGCAGAAAGTACGAACTCTATCATCAAACATCTGACTATAATAGACTAATTTTGATTCATATATCGCATCAGTTAAGCGTTTCGTAGTAATAGCGGGAACTTCAACTCTTACCCCAACATCTACCGGATTATTAGCTATTTCTATACCCATCTCTTCTGCCTGCTCTTTAAGCCATTCGGAACCAGCCCTCCCCGGCATAACTACTATATATTTTCCTTTTATTATTTCACCTTTTGCCGTTTTAATTCCTATTGCTCTTCCTTTGTCCACTAATATTTTTTTGACCTTGGTATCGGTCTTGATATCAATTTTGGTCTTTAAATAATCCTGCATCTTCTTCAGTATTTTTGTACATTTTTCTGTCCCTAAATGCCTGATCCTGGTAGGTATTAGTTTCAATTTTGCCAAAGAAGCTTCTTTCTTTATAATATCTATCTCCTCTTCGTTTGTTCCATAAACAGTTTTATCTGCCCCGAATTCAAGGTAAATATCATCAGCATATTTAATTAATTCGGCTACTTTGTTTTTATCAATATAATTATCTAATTGTCCTCCAATTTCAGTAGATAAATTTAATTTACCATCACTAAAGGCGCCTGCTCCTCCCCATCCGGAAATTATTGCACAGGGAGAACAATGAAAACATCCGCCATTTTTACTTCTCATCAGGCACTCTCTTTTTTCAATCTCTTTCCCTTTTTCCAATATCAATACTGATACATTATTTTTCTTGGTTAGCTCAAGAGCAGTAAAAATTCCAGCCGGACCTGCACCAATAATAATAACATCATATTCTTTCTTCTTCATATCATCGCACCTTTATATTATTTTTTTCATCCGTATTAATTTTATAGTATTTCTATAGATAAGACAAATAAAAAATAACAATTTTTAAAAAGAAAATCCCACCCTTTTCATGAAGTGACGAGATTTTCCTTCCTAAATTATACTCCAGGTCTCTGTTTCTAAGCTTTTTGAACCAGCCAAAATACGCAATTAGTGGAAAACTTCTTTACTTCTTCTGACTCTTCACACAATTCGGAACGCAATATTCCCTCAATTAAGACAAATCCTGCTTCTTCTAAGCTTGAAATTACTTCATCTCTGGTGGGAAAATGAAGAAAAATGTCCCTTTCTTCCATTTTAATAATCCTATCTCCAAATTCGTGTAAACTTTTATCCTCTAAATGTAATGTCCACTTTCTCTTTTCCTCTTCCCAAAATGATTCATGTTCTTTACCATTATCCCTGCCATGACTAGTAAACAAGAAATATCCTTTTGATTTTAATATACGCTTTATCTCTTTTAGCACTTTTATCCGATTTTCTCTTCCCGGTATCTGCATTACCCCATTAAAGGAAAATAGGGCTGCCCCAAAGGTTTCATCTTCATAATCTAAACAAGCAGCATCCCCAACACTAAAGCTTATATCATCATTCAACTCTTTACTGATTCTTCTGGCTTGTACTATCATCGCTTTTGACAAATCCAAGCCTTCTACCAAATGGTAACCAAGCTTGTAGAGTCCTATGGTCGTTCTTCCTGCACCACAACCAATATCTAAGATTCGGCTTTTCGGATTAAAATATTTTTTCATCATTATCTTTTCAGATTTCCAAAGACCAATTTCCCTAACTGCCTTTGCATAATCCGAAACTGTTTTTTCTGTAGAAAACGATTTTCTAATAAAATCTGTATCAACTTTTCTTATAGTCATCTCCTTATAACCCTCACTTTAAAAAATTTCAATAGTATTTATAAC
>JADBKX010000088.1:0-1601 GCA_014894735.1 Candidatus Sediminicultor sextus
GAGAAAATTACCTCATCTTTATTCCCTCTCCCCCTGGGGAGAGAGGGATAGAGTAAGGGGGGATAAAAACAGGAGTTTTTAATGAATAAAAGAGTAATTATTGATGTGGGTCTAACCGAAGAGAGGGTAGCCGTAATCGAAGCTGGCCGATTGGTAGAAATCCACATCGAGAGAATTGAAGATGATAAGATTGTAGGTTATATATATAAAGGTAAAGTAACCAATGTTTTGCTTGGGATAGAGGCAGCATTTGTAGATATTGGAATTGAGAAAAACGCTTTTTTGCATATCGATAAAGCTACAGATGATCAGGATAAAGATGAAGAGATGTTTATAGAAACTGATTCTGATACTACTTCCAAAACTGCTTTGGATAAAATTAAAGTTAACCAGGAGATAATGGTGCAAGTAGTAAAAGAGGCTATATTTCCTAAAGGAGCACGGGTAACCACTAATATTAGTCTTCCGGGGAGATATTTAGTTCTAATGCCTAATAGCACAAATGTTGGTATTTCACATCGGATTGAAGAAGAAAAGGAAAGAGAAAGATTAAAAAAAATCGTTCAACAAATAAAACCCAAGAATATAGGATTGATTATTCGAACTGCTGCCTGGGGGAAAGAGTTGGAGGATTTTTTAACCGATCTGGATTTTTTGACTAGATTATGGAATAAGATTAAAAACAGAGGAAGGAAAGCCAAAGCTCCCATGTTGTTACATGAAGACCTGACTCTTACTTATCGGATTATCCGAGATCTGCTTACCGAAGAAGTAGAAGAAATTTTAATAAATTCTAATAATGAATATAAAAATATGCTGAAGTTTTTAAAGACTCTATCTTTATCAGAATTAGAACCCAGAGTATCTCTCTATAATGGAGAAAAACCCATATTTGAGGAATATAATATTGAAAAAGAAATCAACAAAGGTTTACAAAAAAAGATATGGCTTAAATGCGGAGGGTATTTGGTTTTTGACCAGGCGGAGGCCTTAACGGTAATCGATGTAAACACCGGCAAATTTGTTGGTAAAAAAGATATGAGGAAAACCATCTTAAAGACCAATTTGCAGGCGGCTGAGGAGATAGGACTTCAGTTAAGGTTGCGGGATATTGGAGGGATTATCATCATCGATTTTATTGATATGGATAATCAGGAAGATATCGAAAAGGTAGTAAAGAAATTAGAGGAAAGTTTAAAAAAAGATAAAACCAAAACTAATATTATCCAGAACACTGAATTAGGTCTGGTTGAACTTACCCGAAAGAGATCCAGGAGAGATTTAGAAAACATGCTAAGAACCACTTGTCCATATTGTTCCGGAACGGGCCGGGTTTTGTCTGCCGAAACCGTAGGCAACATGGTTCTACGCAAGTTAGAAGAGCTGTGTAATACTTCAAGAGCAGAAGCTGTCCTATTAGGAGTACATCCTAAAGTAGAGGAAAATTTATCCGGGGCAAAGATGCTGTTGATTAAACAGTTAGAGAAAAAAGGAGGAAAAACTATTTTTATCAAATCTTCAAAAAATATTCACATAGAGAGGATAGATGTAGTAGCTGTCGGTAGACTAAAAGAGATAAAAAAAATTAAGCAG
Source organism: Candidatus Sediminicultor sextus (assembly GCA_014894735.1). Classification (GTDB taxonomy): domain Bacteria; phylum Atribacterota; class Phoenicimicrobiia; order Phoenicimicrobiales; family Phoenicimicrobiaceae; genus Sediminicultor; species Sediminicultor sextus. The sequence continues at coordinate 1,594 of JADBKX010000088.1, forward strand.
ATGTTTAA
>JADBKX010000088.1:1701-7888 GCA_014894735.1 Candidatus Sediminicultor sextus
ATACGAATAAATTTGACAACCATATAAATATATGCTAAATTTTATAAGCATCGGTTTCATATCCGCACAGGTTGGGTCTAAAAGTAGTCGGTTTATCAGATTGCTACCTAATCATGGCGAGTTTATAAGGCAAGGAGGATTGCTAAAAATGCAAGCTGTTATCGCAACTGGAGGGAAACAGTATCTAGTAAAAGAAGGAGATATTATCAGAGTTGAAAAGTTAGATCAGGAAAAGGGAAAGGAAGTAGAATTTGACCAGATATTAATGGTTGACAAAGATGGTGAGCATATTATTGGCCGACCTCTGGTAGAAAAAGCTAAGGTTGTTGGGAAAGTTTTAAACCAGGATAAAGCTAAAAAGATTTTAGTTTTTAAATATAAATCCAAAAAAAGATATCGAAAAAAGACAGGACACAGACAGCCTTATACTGAAATTTTAATTGAAAATATAAAAATATAGAAGTATAATATAAAGTATCAGGATAACTAAACATTTATAACATAATTTAATCGGAAGGAGATTTAAGAGGGTGAGGTGAGAATTTATGGCACATAAAAAGGGTCAGGGATCAATTAAAAACGGTAGAGATAGTAATTCCAAACGGTTAGGCGTAAAACGATCTGACGGTCAATTTGTAACAGCAGGTAGTATCTTAATAAGACAGAGGGGAACTAAAATTCTTCCCGGAGAAAATGTGGGAAGAGGGAATGATGATACCCTGTTTGCTTTAACTGAAGGATTTGTAACTTTTGAAAGAAAGGGAAAAGATAGAAAGCAAGTTTGTGTTTATGCTGAGAGATCTTAAAATAAGAAAACAATTTTATTAAACTAACCCTGAGTTTTATTGTAAAACTCAGGGTTTTTTAGTATCATTAGGTAAAACAATAAAAAATGAAAAAAAGTGTCTGGCACAAATTTTTCATTTCAGCGGGAGAAGAGCATGTTTGTGGATAGAGTGAAAATAAAAGTGAGAGCAGGAAGAGGGGGAAATGGAGTCGTAAGCTTCAGAAGAGAAAAGTATATCCCCAAAGGTGGTCCTAACGGGGGAGACGGAGGAAAAGGCGGAGATATAATTATTGAAGCAGATGATAAGATTGGCACCTTAATAGACCTTTATAATCATCCACATCAAAGTGCAAAAAACGGAGAAAGTGGACAGGGAAGTAACAAGAAAGGAAAAAACGGAGAAGATTTATTTATAAAAGTTCCTTTGGGAACATTGGTAGAGGATATGGACAGCTCCACCATTTTAAGTGATCTAACAGAAAACGGGCAAAGAATTATTGTAGCTCAGGGTGGACAGGGTGGAAAGGGAAATTTTCGCTTTAAAAGTTCTATTAGAAGGAGCCCCAGGTTTGCCCAAAAAGGAGAACCGGGAGAAGAAAAGAAACTATATTTAAGTCTAAAAATAATTGCCGATGTAGGATTGGTTGGCTATCCTAATGCCGGAAAATCTACTCTACTTTCTCGAATCTCAGCAGCTAAACCCAAGATTGCCGATTATCCCTTTACCACTCTCAGCCCTAATTTAGGAGTAGTTAGCGTAGATGAAGCAAAAAGTTTTATGGCAGCAGATATTCCCGGTCTGATCGAAGGCGCCCATCAAGGAACTGGTTTGGGAGATGAGTTTTTAAAACACATTGAAAGAACTAAAATAATCTTACATATTATCGACGGTTCTCTAATAAAAAAAGAGGATCCATTATATAGCTTTAGGGCTATAAACAAAGAATTAAATAGTTTTAGTGAAAAACTGACAAAAAAACCCCAGCTTATAGCTATAAACAAATATGACCTTCTTTCTGTTAAAGAAAATATGAGTTACTTTAAGGATGCTTTCCATAAGGAAGGTTATCAAATATTTCCCATTTCTGCTCTAACCGGAGAAGGATTAAATAAACTAATTTATAGTCTTTCTTCTTTGCTGGATGAATTAAAATTAAAAGAAAAAGAAACGATTACTGAGGTTTTACCGAAAAAAGGAACAGTGTATAAATTTGCCCCCCGCTTTGTAATTAATAAAAAGGGAGACCTTTATGAAGTTACCGGTGCAGAGATTGAACGGATAGTAGCGATGACCAATTTTGATAATGAGGAAGCAATAGATTATTTCCAGAAAATTATAAAAAAAATGGGCTTAGAAAAGGATTTAATCAAAAAAGGAATTAAAGAGGGAGATCAGGTAAAAATTAAGGAAATCATTTTTACTTTTTCCAATAAATAAGGTATAATTCTAGTAATTAGCGTATAGCGTGGAGCGTATAGAAATATAGTGATAAGTAATGAGTAATTAGTGACAAATTACAAGTTTCAAGTTTAATGAAAGTAAGAAATGACGTATTACCTGCCGCATTGACCGAAAGACCGACGGACTGGTTGACTGGTAGACTAATTTATCTGTTAACTGATGAACTAGGTAACCAAGTAACTAAATAAACTTGCATCTTGTATCTTGCAATTATTAACCGAAAACCGAAAACCGAGAACTTGTATTTAATACTAACGACTATTCACTATTCACTAACGACTAGTTTAATTGTTCAATTAAAGCAAAGGTGAATTAATGGCTAAAATAATTAGTTATCTTTTAAAAGAAAAATTTTCATTGAAACTTTTTTGCATCATTATTATTTTTATAATAATGATAAGTTTTTTTTATAATATTCAGATTGTTCAGGCCTCTGACGGGAAGATAAGCGTTTTATATTTTAATAATCGTTCCGGGCAGTCAAGCTGGGATTGGCTAAGTAAAGGTTTGACCGACATGCTGATAGGTGATCTTTCTCAGATTGATATTTTCATCTGTTCTTCTCGTCAAGAGATAGAGGATTTGTACTATAAATATGACTTGTTACCCATTTCAGCCGAGATAGATAAATCTCTATTAATCCAGCTTAGTAAGAATCTAAATGCTGAGGTTATATTTTTCGGCGATTTCTATCTTTCTTCTCCCTCTAGTTTAAATTTAAGTCTTAAAAAGTACGATAACTCCACCGGAGAAATTACCGCTTTTCGAGATTTTATAGTGGGAAACACAGATATTTTTAACTTAAAAGATCAGGTAATTTTATTTATCTTAAAAGAGTTAAATGTTGAATTATCAATTCAAGATAAAGATAGATTAACAACAACTCCCACCACTTCCCTTAAAGCTCTGAATAATTATTACAAATGTCTTGATTTAATGGATAAAGCCATTGTTGAATATCAAGGCGTTGATTATCCCAGTAAAAAGTTATGGGCTGAGGCCATAGAATACGGAGAAGGGGCAGTGGCAGCAGACCCTAAGTATGCCGAAGCTTATTATCTTTTAGCGGAGATTTATAACAGAACTCATTGGACTATTAAAGAAGCAAACAGTTTAAATAGCTTTATCCAATTGGTAGAGGGTAATCATTTGGAAAGTAAAGATATTTATAAAAAAGCTTCTCAGGCTTATTTTCGATTAGGATATGCCTTTTATTCTAAAGGTGAGCATGAGCAGGCAACTGAATATTTTATTTCTTCTACAGAATATGATCCTGATTTATTAGAAGCCCATCTCTATTTGGTTCAAATTTATAATGATATGGGTGAGATAGGCCTTTCTCTTGATGAAAGTGAAGAAGTTTTAAGGATAGACCCCCAGAATAAAGATATTTCCTGGATTATTAAAAAGAACGAACAGTCCCAAAAATACGGCCGGAAAGCTTATGAAAACTACGAAAAAGGTTATCTATCTTATAAAAATGGCAATTTTAAAGAAGCAGTAAGTTATTTTGAATCATCTATTTTAGCAAATCCTAATTTTAAGGAACCTCATTACTATTTAGCCTTAAGCTATTACCAGATAGGGGATCTGGATAATTCTATTTCTCAATGGGAAGAAGTTATCAGGATTGATTCTTTCGACAACACAGCCCAACATTTTTTAAATAATTGTCTGGAAGAGAAAAAATACGGGAGAGAGACTTTAAAGTATTTTAACACTGGCTATGATTATTATTTGAAAGGTGAATATGATAAAGCCCTTAAAGAATTTACTAGATCTTTAGATTATAATCCTGAATTTGAAAAAGCCCGTCAGTTTCTTTCCCGCTCATATTATCAGCTTAATCTGATGGACGAATACCGCGAAGAAAGAAAAAAGACGACCGAATTACAGGCCATCAGCGAGGAAGAAAAAGCTGTAGAATATTATAAATTGGGCTATGAATTTTATTCTTTAAAGGAGTACACCGTGGCTGTTGAAGAAATAAAAAAAGCCCTGGATATAAAGAGTGATTATCCCCATGCCCGCTACCTGTTGGCTGAGTGTTATTTCCAGCAGAAGGAATATAAGTTGGCTCAGGTAGAGTATGAAAGAGTAGTCACCGATTCGGAGATAAACGAGTATAGCGATGATGCTCTCTGGGGCAGCGGGTGGTGTTATTATTTGTTAGAAGAATATGAAGAAGCGGCCAAGAGGTTTTTGAAATTATTAAATGATTTTCCCGATAGCGATTTAGCCTTACAAGCCAGACATAAGTTGGGCAAATCTTATTTTCAGGGGAATAATTATGCGGATACGATCAAAGTATACCGGGAATTTTTAGAAAAATATTCCGAATATAAAGGGAAAGAGACAGAAGAAGTGTATTACTTATTGGGTCAGGCTTACTTCAGCTCTGGAGAATATAAAGAAGCAGAAGTAGCATTTAATAATTTATTATTTTTCTTTCCGGGATTTGAATTGGCTTCCGAAGTGAAATATTATAATAGTTTGAGTTTGTTTAAAGAAAATAAATATGAAGAAGCAATAGTACAATTAAAAGACTTAATCTCAGAAACAGGAATAGAAGATAAGAGGAAAAAAGAGGCGCAATATTTACTGGCTCGGTGTTGGCTTAATTTAAAAGAATACAGTAAAGCCATTGAAAATCTGGATGGCTTAAAGCAGTTCGAAGTGGAAGATTCTTTATTGGAAAAAGTCAATTTTGATTTAGGTTTGGCTTATTCCCAGCAGGGTGATAAGGAAAAAGCAATTTTAAAATTTCAAGAATTTATAGAGAAATATCCGCAAAGTGAGCTTATTAAGTCAGCCCATTTCGAATTGGGTAAGAATTTGTATGATTTAAAAAAATATCAATTAGCTTTATCAGAATTAAAGGAAACATCCACCGATGAAGCACTCTATTTAAGAGGGAAGGCTTCTAAAGAATTAGGGGATCAAGAAGGAGAAATTGCAGCATTTGAAGAATTAAGAGAAAGATACCCCCAGAGTAATTTTTCTCAGGAGGCATATTTTAGATTAGGCAATTATTATTATAATCAGAAGAGAGATAAAGAGGCAATTGAAGAATTTAATAAAATTATTCAATTTTTCCCTCAATCTCCTTTACTCTCGGAAAGCTATTACTGGATGGGGTGGAGTTATTTTAAATTAACTGATTATAAGAAGGCGAGCGAATATTTTAACCAAGTGGAAGAAGATGAAGAAAATTTAGATTTGGGGCAAAGAGCAAAGTTTATGGTGGCAGAATCATGGTATAATCTTAAAGATTATCAGAAGGCCAGAGAAGTATACGAAAAATTTATCGAAATGTATCCTGAGGGGGATTTCTCAGCTAATGCCCAATTTGCTATCGCCTGGACTTATCTGGAGAATAAAGATTACAAATCGTCCATAGAGGAATTTAAAAAACTTATAAGTATTTATCCTGATAGTAAATTCACTGAAGAAGCGCAGTTTAGAGTTGGCAAGAACTATTATCTTTCAGGAGATAAGAATATGGCTAAGGCAGAACTGGGAAAGTTTATAAATTCTTACAGTAATAGTAGTTTCAGGGCAGAGGCTACGTATTTATCAAGCCAGATCTATTTACAGGAAGAGGACTGGATGGAAAGTATTATCAATTTAGATAGGCTGATAAGAGAATATCCTGATAGTCCATATCTGTCAGAGGCTTTGTACGGCCTGTGCCTTTCTTATTTTAAAAAAGATGAATATGAAAAGGCCATTAAGGTGGGAGAAGAATATTTAGAAGATTATTCCAGTCTAGATTATGGTGATGATATTCTGTATATCAAGGCAATTTGCTGGGAAAAGTTAGAAAATCAGGAAAAAGCTATTTCTGATTACCAGAATTTGATCTCTAAATATCCTCAAAGTCCATATGGTGTAAAAGCCCAGGAAAGATTGGAAGTATTAAAGAAGGGAAGTGAATA
>JADBKX010000163.1:0-1200 GCA_014894735.1 Candidatus Sediminicultor sextus
AAGATTTTCTTTATCCACAAACCTATAAGCTATGGCTAAAACTCGTAAGGCTTCCAGAGCCAATTCCCTATTCTGAGATAAAACTTTATTTTTTATGGATTCTGCCATCTCTTCTTTCACGCCATTTTTCTGATAATATTTACAATAGTCTATCACCCGATCTGGGGCCCCTTTGACAAAAATAATTTGATTTCCATCATTTGTCTGGTGAATAGTGGACATTTGTTTACGATCTGAATCAAAAGGAAATTCTTTCACTCGCGGATAATCCTCTTCCAGTTTTTTCTTATCATAACCAGCTTTAGCGGCAGTTACTACCAGAGCACCTTCAGTAGGATCACCGATAATTTCCCACTGCTCATTATCATTATTCTTTTGCAGCACGGCGTTATTACAGAGAACTGCTCCTTTTAACAATAAGGATAAATCCGGATATATTTGGGGTTGAATCTCTTGCTCGGTTTGATAAAATTTCCCCACCGGCTGATAGCCTTCTCCTTCTACTTCAATGTTTTTCTCCGGAAGAACTAATTTTCTTACGGTCATCTGGTTCTGAGTTAAAGTCCCGGTTTTATCCGAGCAAATAACTGTTGTAGCACCTAAAGTTTCTACTGCTGGTAAACGCCGGACAATAACGTGTTTTTTTATCATTCTCTGTACTCCGAGAGCTAAAACAACCGTTACCACTGCAGGTAAGCCTTCTGGAACCGCGGCTACAGCCAGAGAAATTCCGACAAGAAACATCTCAAAAAATTCAATACCGCGTAAATAACCTAATAAAACTACAAACCCCACCACAATTAATATAATTAAACCAAGTTTTTTACCAACTTGATTTAATTTCTTCTGTAAGGGAGTTTCCTCTTGTTTCTGTTCTTCTAACATCCCCGCAATCTGACCCATCTCTGTTTTCATTCCGGTAGCTACTACAATCCCCCGACCTCTTCCGGAGATAACTGCAGTCCCCATAAAAGCCATATTATCCTGATCTCCGGTAGAAATATTATCTTTATCTATTATTTCATCTGTCTTTTCTACCGGCACTGATTCACCGGTTAGGACAGCCTCCTGTATTTTAAGATTAGTAACCATAGAGAGGCGAAGGTCAGCGGGTATATGGTCACCGGATTCTAAAAGGACAATATCGCCTGGTACCAATTGAGTGGCTTCGATCCTGGCCTGTTTTCCATCTCTTATTAC
>JADBKX010000163.1:1300-7693 GCA_014894735.1 Candidatus Sediminicultor sextus
ATTTATTTTAAATTCTTTGTAGTGCTAAATCTAGTATTGATCAGCATAACGCCACCACGCCAAAGTGCCAATTAATCCAAAAATACTGGTTAAAAAGAGAATGATATAACTTGCAATCCCTAATTGTGCGCTTCCAACCCCTGTAGCACCACTGTATAGTGCCGGAATCGCCCAGGGGAAATAGGGACCAAGACCCACCAAGCCAATAAATTGGGCAATAATGAGGGTAAGAATGGCAAAACCTATAGGAGGCAAATATCCGCGGCCATAACTGGCAAAAAATGCCACCGGGGTACAAAGCAAAATCGTAAGCAGAGAAATTACCATAAATAGGTAAGCACTAGGAAAAGCAATTTCACTCGACCATCCGGGAAGTTTTATTATTCCTCCGACTATGAGCCCAATAGCAAATAAAACGAATGAGAGTAAAACACACCAAATTGCCACAACGATAAATTTCGATAAAACGATGGATGATCGTGGGGTAGGTAACGCAAGTAAATCTTTTACCGTCCGGTCAGAATATTCGCGGCCAAAAACCCAGCTTGTGACAAAGGCGAATCCTATTAATCCCACCCCAGCAATGATTTGATTGAGTAATCCGAAATAAGTTTGCCAATCAACATTTCCAAATCTTAACATAGCTGCCTTAGTACCTATCATACCCAATTTGCTGGAAAATTCCGGATTTTTTACCACAAACATTAATACGCCAATCATAAAAGGTATGAATACAAAAGCCAAAATGGTTATCCAAAGTATTTTAGACCTATAAATTTTTAGGCTTTCAGCCCAAATAGCTGAAAAAATATTCTTCATTTTACATTTCCTTCAATTGTTCTTAAAAAATACGACTCAAGGTCTTCCTCTTCAACCTTCAGCAAAGTTGGTGGTAAACCTGCATGTACTAAAATACTTGCTATGTGTTCAGGATGATTTATTGCTTCCTTGCCTGTTACTTCCAGGTTGCCGTTTTTGGACAGATTTATTGAATATCCATGGTTAATAAGCATTAATTTTACTGCCTCTTTGTTGCGGGCATTGATAACAAGTCTCTTATCGAGAAGACGCTCCAACTGATCTGCGTTTAATTCCCGTATCAACCGCCCTTCATGGATAATTCCAATACGAGTGGCAAATTTGGATATCTCCCCCAAAATATGGCTGGATATAAATATGGTAACTCCATGATTAGAAGCAAGATCACCAAACAGTTCCCGTATCTCAACAATACCAGCGGGATCCAACCCGTTAGCAGGCTCGTCCAAAATTAGAATATCCGGATGGTGTAAAAGCGCTTTTGCCAAGCCAAGCCGTTGTGCGTTCCCCAAAGACAAGTTTTTTGCTTTTATGTCTCGGTAAGAAGTCAACCGCAGTTTGCCAATCACCACCTCAACCGATTTTTTATCCGGCATTCGACGCAATCGGCGTATAATTTCAAGATTTCCCCAAACTGTAAGTTCAGGATACGAAGAAGGAGTTTCTACAAGATATCCAACCCTTTCCCATAAGCTGCAACTACCAGCACTAACTTTTTCCCCAAATAAAAAGGCCGAACCTGCTGTGGGGCGGATCATTCCCAGGAGCATGCGAATGGTCGTTGTTTTACCCGCACCGTTAAGTCCCAAAAATCCGTAAATCTCACTTTTTCTAACTTTTAAGGAAACACTTTCTACAGCGTGCACATTATCAAAATATTTGCTTAAATTTTCTGTTCTGATGACATCTTCCATAATTTCTAATTTATTTACTCCTCTATTGAAACACCAAAAGCTCTGGTTATATAGCCCATAAGTTATAACTTTTGCCACAACATCTTTCCATTTTTAAAAATCGGATGGATAATCTTTTGGTCAAACAGATAACTTAAATGTGCAGAAATAGTAATCAAAGTAAGAACAAACTGGGAAGAAGATAGTTCTATATTGTGATTCTGGGCTATGGCAGCTAAAATATCTTCCCGGGAAATAGGTTTATCACATAAGGAGGCGACTCTGCTACTCATTTTTAAGAGATGCTCTTTATTTATTTTAATTAAATCTTGTATATTATCCGTCAGTTTTGCATGCGAAGGAATAAAAAATTTTCCTTCTATTTTTTCCAATAATAAATAAGTTTTTAGCATGGCTTCTACATCGGCACAAACGGTTAATATATACTTATCAAATATCTCCGGAGAAAACAGGCTGTCTGCTAAAAAATAGACCTTATCCGGTGTCTTAATACCGATCATCTGTAAGAAATGTCCGGCTAGTGGAAATGCCGTTAAATCAGTACTGGTAATTGGTCCATCATCTTTGATAATGCAAGTGACTCTGGAGGGTTGGGCTTGCAAGAACTTATTTCGCAAAGATTTAAAAGGATAAGCTCCCCATAACAGAAACGGTTCTAAATCTGGATGCTCGATAAAGGTGCTTTCTATGGAAGTAGCGGCAATATCACAATTGGTTTTTTTCTGTAAATAGTTGTTACCTCCGATATGGTCCGCATTGGAATGAGTATTAATGATAGTTCTTAACTTCCATCCCTGTTTTTCCAAAAGTTGGTATATTTTCCGCCCGGCTGATTCGTCATTACCGCTATCAATTAAAATAACTTGATTTCCTTCTAAATAGAGACCGATATTGATTAGACCCGGGATGTAAAAGGTCTTTTCTGTAATTTGTTTTAATTCCATGTTGCCATTATCCATCCTTTCATGTTCTATTTTGTTCATTTAGGGTGATATCTAATTTTTATTCAACTTATTGCTAAATATTTAGTAGCTTTTTATCACTTTTGTCACATTACCTACTTCTACAATTTTCGTTTTTCTATTAAAAAAGACTTATTCAAACTCTTTCAGCATCTTATAAAACTCTTCTTCTTTACCTTTTAAAATATGATAGCAATGATCATCAGTAGGAAAGGCTCCGGTCTTTACATCCTTAATATATTCTTTAAAAGCATTAGTCTCTACCTCAGCAACATTGGCATATTTTTTAACAAATTTAGGAGTAAAGGCTTGGAATAGGCCCAACATATCTCCACAGATTAATACCTGCCCGTCACAGGGTCCCCCTGCCCCAATAGAGTATACTGGAATAGTCAGCTTTTTAGCAATAAAGACGGTTAATTCCGGAGGAACTGCCTCTAATAGAAGGGCGTAACCACCAGCTTCCTGGATGGCTAAGGCATCTTTGATTAATTCTCGGGCACTTTCTGCCTCTCTGCCTTGGGCCTTAAACCCACCTAACTGGCCTGAGCTCTGAGGGGTTAGACCAATGTGACCCATAACTAATATTCCGGCATCAGCTATAGCCCTTATTTTACTGCAGACCCTCTTCCCTCCTTCTAATTTTACGGCATCCATATCCGCCTCTTGGAGAAAACGCCCGGCATTTCTGACTGCTTCCTGATCGGAAATCTGATAGGACATAAAGGGCATATCTCCTATACAAAAAGTATTCGGTGCTCCTCGTCGAACTGCCTGGCAATGAGAGATACAATCCGCCATAGTAACTGGGATTGTCCCTTGATAACCCAATACTACCATCCCTAAGGAATCACCGACTAAGATCATATCCATACCGGCTTGTTCAACAAAAGATGCAGTAGGGAAATCATAAGCAGTTACCCAGGCTACTTGTTCTCCTTCCTTTTTCATTTTTATGAAATCTAAACGGGTCTTCTTTTTAGCCATTGGTTAATCCTTCCTTTCTATTTTTATGATATATCTTCTAATTATACGGATACAGAGAACTGTGCCTTATGTTTTTATTATAACAAAACCCTATCCCGAGTACAATTTTAAAGTAGAAAGCATTAAGCTGAATATGCTATCTATATCGTCTACTGGTTATGAATCATTCCAATTAGATACTACACAGTATCTTTTTCCTCAAATACTAAAGAGGTTTTAAATGGAGTTTCGTCACAGAAATCATTCTCTTCATAGCAACCTATTTGCATCCATTCATAAAAAGTTGCTGGTTTACCCTCAATAGCGAATATGACTTTAACCACGGTAGGAAATTGCTGAAGCGTGGTTTCAACTTCGGCAAAAAATTCAGCACTGCCACAACTGGTACTAGCATTGGGAATCATTTGACGGAGGTCTTTCAAATCAACATAGGCAGTACCACTCTTAACTTTTACACTTTTAAGAATATCCTGGGTCTCTTTAGAAAACCAGGAGATATAGCCTTGAGATTTCTCCTCTTCAGTTGGTCCCTTAAATAACTCCTTTAGAGCGGCTTTTGCCACCTCAACAGTTTTTGGAATAATTCTATTTAATGAATAAACTTTACTGCAGTCTTCTAGGTTTGGATTAAGAGTGATATTGTTGAAATAAACTTTAATGGTCATCGTCTCTTCTGATATTGGTTCTGGATTTAAATATTGAAAAATACAATAACCAATTCCTCTAATCACCACTATGGCAATAACCATTAAAATGATTTTTTTAAACATATGATTATATAATCAAATCCTTTATGAAAATTTAGGAAAAGTTACCGGATTAGTTAACTCCGGGCTGAACTTCCGGGAGTATAAATAGTAAAATCAGCACTTTATTTAAAAAGTCCTATCCTATTTTTATCCTGATAAGAACTTTTTTAAACCATTTTCCCAGCTTTTCGCCACTTCAACGGCAAAACTTTTAAGATCCATTCCCTTGTTTTGAGCTTCCTCGAGGTCTATCCATTTTTCAAAAATAAAGATTTGACCCCATTCCTACCTTTAATATAGAGATTATGTATAGAGACAAGACAGAATATATTGCTGCCTAGTTTTTTAAATTATTACAATAAAATACAGTGTCTAAAGGAGAGTTTGCGGGTTGACTTTTAACATAGTAACTATTTATTCTAATATTTTCCATAATCTCTGGCAGTATCGAAAAGTCTCAGGCATTTCTCTGGAGATACCTCTTGTTGAATGTTGTGGACTGCAGCAAAGACAAAACCTCCTTCCGGAGCAAAGATATCGATCCTTTTCTTCACGTCATTCTCAACTTCTTCTAAAGTACCGAAGGGAAGTATCCTTTGGGTATCACATCCACCACCCCAAAAGACTATGTCTTTACCGAATTTCTTCTTCAATAATTCTGGAGACATCCCCTTTGCACTCGTCTGAACCGGATTTAAGATCTGTATGCCTGCATCGATTAAATCAGGGATCAGTTTACTCACCGCTCCGCAAGAATGCAGAAAAATATAAACATCGCTCCTCTTTTTTATAAAATCGCATAGAGCTTTCAGATGAGGTTTAAACAATTGCCTAAACATCTCTATGGATATTTGTAAATCCTCTTGGGTACCATAATCGTCTCCCAAAATAATGATATCTATATATTTCCCAACTCTACTAAGATACCGTTCGATTTCTTCGAGGTATTTCTCCTCAAGTTTACTGAGAAAGTATTCGATGAACGACTTATCCAATATCAACCTTTCCATAAACTCTTGGTATCCGAATAACGTATGTCCCATTTCCATAAAATTACCACCAAAAGATCCCAGAATTACACAGTCTGTATTATTCTTTATCTCTCTCGCTTGTGCTTCCAGAAAATCAAGTTCTTCACCCGTGATTCTATTAGAGAGAATGATGTCAATTTCTTTACGTTCACTTGCATTAGCCAGCGGTGTGTATCTGCTATCAAAGTAATAACCACCTTTTGGCATTAAAGCAACTATCTTTCCCTCTATTTCAATCGCCAATGAACCATCCGCCAATCCTTTCGGATTAAAGTCTGTTGGAACATAATATTCTCCACCATCTAAAAACAGGTCCATTTGTTTCCAACTATTTATTCGTGTTCCAAAACCACCATCGAGTCTCTTTAGCTCAACAACATCTGAGCTTACTCTTTCCCTTATCTCCTCATCAACTACAGCTAATTGTTGGCCAAGATCAAATATTTTCACAGACTTGTCTTCACAATTCAAATAACGTTTGAGTTTGTTGTAGGCAATGGCATGGATTCCTGATGAACGCATCCCACCGAGGTCTATTGGTACACGATCCGGTTCTTCGTGCTTAAGAGTAAGGAGGATTCTTTCTCTTGATTTCATATGTTTATACCTCTTTTGATTCCAATATTCAAGCTCTTAATAGACATATTTTTTATCTTCCATTAATTTAAAACATTTCTTTTTAATCATTTGTTATCCTTAAACTGACTAATGCGACATTTTAACATAATGTCGCATTAGTCAGTTTTATAAATCTATCATATTCAGTATCTGGTTCTTTATTTTTCTATTATGAGCATAGTCAAGTATTTCTGCTACATTAATCCGGTAATTAAAAATTATATTAGAAAAAATTTTTGTATATTCATCTTTGTCTATAAAACTAATCTTTTTCATTTCCATAAATAAATCAACAAGTATTTTTCCTATCTTT
>JADBKX010000123.1 GCA_014894735.1 Candidatus Sediminicultor sextus
TCAAATCTGATTGAAGATAATCCTTATATAAAAATACTATCTCCACAAGCCCACGAGGTATGGACAGAGGGAGATATCAGAGAGATTCGTTGGAATGCTTTTAGTATTAACAAAGTTCGAATAGCCTTGGCTATCGGTGGACACGACAAAGGTCATCTTGGAGATGATAGAAATGATTTCATAATAGATGCCAAACAAGAAAAATATACCTGGAAGATTCCCCCAGGTTTTGTAACCGATTTTGGTATTACCAGAAGCGATGAGGTACAGATAGCCTTTTTTGATGCGTCAAATGACCAGGCTCTGGAAAGTTGTAATTTTACTATTCAGGGAACAAATAGTAAAAATTAATTTTTTATATGTTTCTTCATACGAAAGCAAAATTGTGAAACCTGAATTCGTACGTTTCAATCTCCCGATTTATTTTAAGAAAAGATGATGTTAATAGAGAAGCGAGTTAGACTGGAGGAATATTTAATGGAAGATAAAATAAATAAAAAAATAGTATTATTAATAGCTACTTTAGGAGCATTTATTGTACCATTTATGGTGTCATCTGTTAATATAGCCTTACCTTCTATAGGTAAAGAGTTTGCCATGAATACAGTTTTACTGAATTGGGTTGTGTTATCTTTTATGTTATCTATAGCCGTTTTTATTTTACCATTTGGAAGATTAGCAGATATCTTTGGCCGAAAGAGGCTTCTTCTCTATGGTATGTCAGTTTTTACTCTTGCATCTATCATTTGCGGTATATCCTTCAACCCAGTTATGTTAATTGCCTTTAGAGTTTTGCAGGGAATAAGCAGTGCAATGATATCTGTAACTTTAGTACCAATACTAAGTTCGGTATATTTTCAAGGAGATAGGGGCAGAGCACTCGGAATTAATGTAGCTGCAACTTATATCGGTTTATCTTCCGGACCCTTTTTAGGTGGATTTTTAACCAAATACCTGGGCTGGAGAAGTATTTTCTTTTTGGTTGTACCTATAGGAATTATTATTATCATCATTTTATTGAATTTAAAGCAGAACTGGGCTGAGGCAAAGGGTGAGGAGTTTGATTATAAAGGTTCGATAATTTATAGTGTTGGTCTTTTTGGGGTTGTGTATGGCCTTTCCCTTGTCCGCTCCTTTTGGGGTCCTATACTAATGCTGATAGGATGCATATTATTGATCATTTTTGGTTTTTATGAAAATAGAGTAAAAAATCCTATACTGAATATGACTTTAATAAAAAACAACAAAATACTTACCTTTTCGTCTCTTGCGGCATTGATTAATTATAGTGCGACTTTTGTAATTAGTTATCTATTGAGCCTGTATTTGCAGTATATAAAAGGTTTTGACCCCCAGCAAGCTGGTTTAATCCTGGTAGCACAACCCCTAGTCCAGGCTTTGTTCTCACCTCTTGCTGGTGGGTTGTCAGACCGAATGGAGCCTCGAATGGTTGCCTCTTTAGGTATGGCCGTAACTTCTGCTGGTCTTGCCTTTTTTATCTTTCTAACTGAAAATACCAGCATAGAGTATATTATTGCCGCATTAGCGGTAGTCGGTTTTGGCTTTGCACTTTTTTCATCACCGAATACCAATGCAATCATGGGTTCAGTGACAAAAAAATACTATGGTGTTGCATCGGGGATTATCGGTTCAGCACGTTCAGTAGGGCAGGCCTTTAGCATGGGGATAACTTCCTTGGTTATGGTCTTTTATATGGGGAATATTCAAATCAGCCGCAGTAACCATCCCAATTTTATTATAAGCATTAAAGTAACTTTTATTATACTTACAATACTTTGTTTTTTTGGTATATTTGCTTCTATTGCAAGAGGTAAAATAAATAAAATAAAAGAATAACCTACAAAAGTTATTGGGGAATTACGGCGGGGAGCAAAAGATATCCAATTTGAAACACTAAAAACAGTGCACTTTTGATTTGTAAATAACATAAAAATTAAAGATTAAAGATGTTGACAAAAAGTCTTTTTTGTTGTATATATCTTACCATAAAGGGTCGATTAAATTCGGTGATTGTGTTGCTCTTACTTAATATTTTTTAGAAAGTGAGGTGATTTTGATGCCTTGCTGTGGTGCAAAAGGAAAAGATAAAGGAAAAGATAAAGGAAAAGATAAAGGAAAAGGAAAAGGTAAAGAAGAAGATTAGTACTCTAAATAGTAATATCAATAGACTTTCTATATAAAAACTCTGGATTAACTCTTTAAATGAATAATAGACTAACGAACTCTACAAAAAATTATATAATGAGTTTATCTTATTACTAAAAATCAAAGAAATGCTTTAATTAAAGCCCTAGCCATTTTATGGTTTTAGGGCTTTATCTATAATTTA
>JADBKX010000140.1 GCA_014894735.1 Candidatus Sediminicultor sextus
AAAGTTTATATCTGATAATATTTCCCGATTATCATTATAGGAGAAGTGAACCCCTTTTAAAGTTAAAATATTGTTGTTATCAGCCATATTATTTATTCCTCCTCCTTAAAAGATAAATAAATAAAGGAGCCCCTACTATAGCAGTGATTGCTCCGATAGGTATTTCCGTCGGCGCGATTACCGTTCGAGCTAATACATCACAGAGAATAAGAAAAATTCCTCCCAGGAAGGCAGACGCAGGAAGCATGATTCGATGGTCTGGTCCCACTAAAAGCCGGGCAATGTGTGGAATTACAAGTCCTACAAATCCTATAAGACCAGTAAAGGAGACCACGGAAGCAATAATTATAGAGCCAATTAGAAAGATGCGGATTCTTAATTTAGCTGTATTAATTCCCAAATGAAGGGCTTCTTCTTCTCCCAGAGATAAGGCATTTAAATCTAAAGAAGAAAAGAACAACAGCAGGCAGCCAATGATTGCAGGTAGAGTAATGATGCTTATTTTTTTCCAGTTGGCAGCAGATAGGTCTCCCATAAGCCAGAATACCATAGATTGTAATTCTTTTCTGGAGATAGCCAAAAGAATAGTTATGACTGCCGAAAAGAGAAAAGTGATAGCTACTCCGGCAAGAAGCAGCCCGGTAGAATTGGCAGAATAACTGATTTTAGAAGATTGATATACCAGATAAAGAGAGAGCATTGCTCCGATAAAAGCAAATAAGGGAAGATAAGAAGCAAAAAGATAACCGGTAGCCTGCTGTAAGGCAATACCGATACATGCTCCTAAAGCAGCACCCGCAGATACTCCTAAAATATAGGGATCAGCCAGGGGGTTTCTTAAAATTCCCTGGAATGCTCCTCCTACGGTAGATAAAGCAGCACCGGTAATGACACCTAAAACGATTCGAGGTGCCCTGAGTTGCCAGATAATCAGATTTTTGGTTTTATCCTGTGTGCCATTTAAGAGGAGAGAAATAATATCTTTAGGGTTAATAGATACCACTCCAAAGTTAAGACAGATTAGGCTGATTCCCAGGATACTTACGCTTCCTACCAGAAGCATCAATATTAATTTTTTTCGCCAGTTGGTATAACCGGCAATTTCTATTAGCGGTTTATTCATAGAAAATTCCATATAGCAATTCGAGCCCATCTACCAGCCTTGGGACAGCACGATAAAAAAGATCTTCATTGACAATAAAGATTTTTTGATTTTTTATCGCCGGTATATTTGACCAGCCAGGATGTTGGGATATATCGCTTTTAATCTTTGATTCTTCTCCCTGGTTCATTACTCCTATAGGAACAATGAAGATATCCGGTTCTGCCTGGGCAACAAATTCCGGACTTACTTTTTTCCAGAAAGAAAGATCAGCGGCGATATTTTGCCCTCCGGCAAAAGTGATCAGTTCATGAAATAGTGTGCCTGCTCCCGGGGTAAAGATAGTCTCTAAATCACCTCCGACAAATATTTTAGGACGGGCAGAAATAGGAATATTTCGTACTTTGGATTTAATGATATTCACCCTTTGGGTCAGCTTGTCCACCAATAAAGAACCATTTTCAGATATTCCGCAAACCTGTGCAATCATTTCTACACTCTTAAAAGTATCTTTAAGAGTTAAGGGGTCAAGGCCTATTACGCTAAGTCCTAATTCCCGCAGGCGGAGAATTTCTTTTAATTGAAGTCCGGGATAAGCTAAAATAAGGTCTGGGTTTAAAGAAATAATTTTTTCCAAGTTCAAAGGGGTCATTTCTCCAATTTTTTCAATATTTTTAGTTTCTTCCGGGAAATTACAATAATTAGTGATTCCCACAACCTTCTCACCGAGCCCCAAGGCAAATAATATTTCGGTATTACTGGGGGCAGTTGAAATAATGCGCTGAGGTTCTTGGGGGATGGTAACTGCTGTTCCGGTGTCATCAATTATAGTTAAAGGATAATTAACTGTCATTGATGATCCCATTAATAGAAAAAGATTTAATATAAGAAATAAAAAAATTAATATTAAAATTGATTTTTTACAAAATATCATTGTTTACCTCCATAGTTTTTGGTTTTTTGATTAGTCACTTAATTTCTTAATTGGTCAATAGGCTAATTGGTAAATTGGTTAATTGTATATTTTTTAAATAAAAAATATCACCCTCTTTTTCCACGAAGAAGTGATTTGTTTGTCTAAGTAGACAAGTCTCCTGGCTTAGGGGTCAATCTAATCGCTGTGCCTTCCCATTTATCACTTTTTGATAAGTGTTTAACAGTGGCCTATTACAGCTTTCGTTTCCCATTACAGTAGCGGGACTGCGGTGGATTTTCACCACGCTTCCCTTAATCTGCTTATCTTT
>JADBKX010000066.1 GCA_014894735.1 Candidatus Sediminicultor sextus
ATCAAATAATTTTTTGAGGTAAGAAAAACCCCCACAAGTTCTTGACACCAACTTTGTTTCAAAATTCCTGCTATTTTATAAAAATTGTGCTATAATAATTATGTAAATAGTAATTTATTTTCTTAATTCTGATCTTCCCCCTCAAGGGAAAAGGAGAGATGAATATGAAAATAAAGATAATTATCTTCCTTCTTATTCTAATATCAATTTTCTTTTACTCCCTAAAAGAAAATTACACTACCCCTAATTCGTCTATCTATCTTCTTCAGCTAAATGGCATGATAAACCCTATTACCTCTCAATATGTAATCGGAGGAATCGAAGATGCTGAAGCAGAAAAGGCAGAATGCTTAATCCTCCAATTAGATACTCCCGGAGGATTGGATACCTCGATGAGAGATATTATTAAGAAGATGCTAAATTCTACTATCCCTATAATAGTTTATGTCTCTCCTCCTGGTGCTAGAGCAGCCTCGGCAGGAGTGTTCATCACCTTAGCCAGTAACATTGCCGCTATGGCTCCGGGAACTAACATTGGTGCTGCCCATCCAGTAGCTTTAGGCGAAGGAGAGATTGATGAAGAAATGAAAGCTAAAATGGAAAACGATGCAGCAGCATACATTAAAAGTATTGCTGAAAAGAGGGGAAGAAATACCCAGTGGGCGGAAAAGGCAGTAAGAGAAAGTGTATCTATTACTGAACAGGAAGCCATCGAGCAAGGAGTAATAGAATTTATCGCCAATGATGTAAATGAATTAATAGAAATTATAGATGGGGTAAGAGTGACCACAGCAAGTGAGACCAGAGTACTTAAAACTAAAAACGCGGAAATAATCCCGGTAAATATGACTTTTAAGGATTTATTTCTCCATTCTTTAACCAATCCCAATATAGCCTACGTCTTATTATTCTTGGGGATTTACGGCATCCTGGGTGAATTTAGTCATCCCGGTTCTTTCTTTCCGGGAATTGTGGGAGGGATATCTCTTATCTTAGCCTTTGTAGCTTTCCAGAGCATACCTATAAATTACGGAGGTCTCCTGCTCATTATCTTTGGTATTGTACTTTTTGTTATAGAAGTATACACTCCTACCTTTGGACTTCTTACTGCCGGTGGTGTGACCTCCCTTATTTTAGGTTCTTTTATGCTATCTAAATCCACAGCTCCCTTTTTAAGGATTTCTTTGGGATTAATTATCTCCATGTCTATAGCTACCGCAGCTTTTTTTATATTCGCTTTAAGTAAAGGAATTAGGATTCAATGGAAAAAACCGGTTACCGGAAGGGAAGGTCTTATCGGAAAAATAGGGGTTACTAAAACTATTCTTAATCCGGAAGGAACTATCTTTATTCATGGAGAAAGATGGCAGGCTTCTGCTGAAGGTGAAATAATTAAGGAAGGAGAGGAAGTGGAAGTATTAGAAGTAAGAGGTCTTCAGCTTACAGTCAAAAAATATATTCGAAAGGAGTAAATCGAAATGAATATAATTACTAATCTACAAATGTATTTAGGAATTTTAATAATAGTTATTATTATCTTGTCCCAGTCTATAAAAATATTACGAGAATATGAAAGAGGAGTAATCTTCAGATTGGGAAGATTGGTTGGAGCCAAAGGTCCAGGATTGATTTTACTTATACCTATTGTAGATAAAATGGTAAGGGTAAGCCTCCGGGTTATTACTATGGATGTCCCGCCCCAGGAAATAATTACCAAAGATACAGTCCCGGTAAAAGTAAATGCGGTAATCTATTTTAGAGTAGTTAATCCGGAAAACTCAGTAGTAGAAATTCAGGATTTCATTAACGCGACCTCACAAATTGCTCAGACTACTTTACGCAGTGTCTTGGGACAGATGGAATTAGATGAATTATTATCTCAGAGAGAAAAAATAAATCAAACCCTGCAAAAAATTGTGGATGAACATACCGGCCCCTGGGGAGTTAAGGTTACTGCAGTAGAAACAAAAGATGTTGAATTACCCGAAAACATGAAAAGGGCAATGGCTAAACAGGCTGAGGCAGAAAGAGAAAGAAGAGCAAAAATAATTCATGCTGAAGGAGAGTACCAGGCCTCAGAAAAATTAGTCAAAGCTGCAGAAAGAATCGCAACACAACCAATGGCTTTACAGCTTAGATACTTGCAGACCTTAACCGAGATATCTGCTGATAAAAATTCTACCATTTTATTCCCTTTGCCTATCGACCTGATTAGACCTTTTCTGGAAAATTATGGCCCAAAGGAAAGTAAAAAGAAATAAGTATAAGGTCATTCCTGGGAAAATGGAAAAACAGGAATGACCTTATACTTATATAATAATAATTTAATCTAAGCGGTAACTT
>JADBKX010000034.1 GCA_014894735.1 Candidatus Sediminicultor sextus
GGTGATAAAAATGGGTAAATCTATTTCTCCCATAGCTTTATAATAAGCTACGAAATCATCTTTAGGGTAAGCATTCTGGCGCGAAGACATAAGAAATATTTCTTGTTCTCCAATATCAAGAGGAGTAGGGATAACTACGAAGCCATTCTTTTTAAAGAGAGAAAGGGCTTCAGCACTAAGTATTATTTTTTCAGAAAAATTTTGAAAATTAGTAATATTTGTAATATTCAAAGGTAAGGGATAGGCAGGAACGCTGGGAGTAACTTCTAATTCTTCCAGCAGTATATCATCCGGTTTAATTAATTGTTTGGTTAGGATCACTCCGCCAAAGGCATTACCCGCACAGGCGAAGAAGTTAATAGAGATTAAAAAAACTAAAATGATTTTTAATAAATGGAAACTATTTTGTCTTTTTATATTTTCAACATTTAATTTATAAAATAAATTTAACATCATTACTACCACCTTTCGATTTTTATTATACCACCCTTTATTTCATCTACCAACTTATCGTCTGAGCGTTTAGCTAATTGTATTAAAAATTCACTTGCTTTATTCTGTTTCATTAAGACAGGCTGGCTTAAATTAATCTGGAGAGGAAAAAGTCGACAGACCTGCCGATCAGGATAAATTTCTAATCCTACTGCTAAACCCTGCTGAGTATCAGGAGAAAAATATTGGTCAAAGATAAAATTTCCCAGGGAATAAAAGATTAGTTTCCCCTGATATTTTTCAATGTTCTGTACGACATGAGGGTGATGACCAATAATTAAATCTGCTCCTGCTTCAATTATTTTATGGGCTAACCTTTGTTGGGCAGGAGAGTTGATTAATTTATATTCTTCACCCCAATGCATACTTACGATTAAAAAATTATCGGGGTTTAAAGATTTGACTGTTTTTATTGCTTTAATCATTTCTTCTTCTTTATCACTGAAGGGAAAAATTTGATTAAAAGCTAAAAAAGTTATATTATCCCTGAAAAAAGAAAAATTAAGGTTATTCGAACTAACAGAAAGAGGATCACCCACAAAAGCTATCCCATATTTTCTTAACCACTTTTTTGTTTCTTCCAACCCTTCTTTTCCCATATCCGGGGCATGATTATTGGCCAGGGAAAATAAATTGAAATGACTCCAGGAAGCCCCTTTAATTACTTCTGGGTTAAAGGCAAATTTTAAAGAATTAGCTGGAAATTCTGGGGGATTATTTATTGCGGGACCTTCTAAATTTCCAAAAACAATATCAATTCCTCTTAAGAAATGGCTGATTTTTTGGAAAGGATAATAAATACTGTTTTGCTCTATTACATCTTCTACACCTCTATCTAACATAATATCTCCTGCCAATAGAATAGTTTTTGCTCCCTCGATAAAAGCTTCAACGGTTGAGCCAGAAAAAATTTCCTCAGTTTTTTTCTCTCCAAAGACTACACTAAAATAAGAAGTAGTTTCTTCTAATCCTAAATTTAAAAAATCAACAGAATTTTTATGAGCAATAATGCAAGGGACTTCTTTCTGCCGTAGTTTCGCAAAAAGTCTGGCTGCATACAGGGCCTGCCAGCAATCAACCTCTATGTTTTTAAAATTTTCTTCCTCAAAATTTAATAAAACTCGAATACTTTTTAGATCATGAAACCCAGCTGCCTGAGAAGGAAGATAGTGAGAGAAATCTACACTGGCAACAACAAGTGTATTGAGAAGGGTATTTTCATCAATTGTTTCTACCAATTGTTCTACTTGTTCTTTAGTAATATCAGCAGGTACCAGGATGGGCAAAATATTAGTTTCAGGGAAATTTTTTTTGATATAAGGGAGTAGAACAGTTACTCCATGTTCAGCGATAACTGCAGAATTATTAAGAATTATTTTATTTTTTTTAAATAATTTTCCCCACAATAGGGTATCAATTTTTAAATTATTGAATTCTTTGTTATTTGAATCTACTGTGATAGTAATAAATGAATTACTTTCCATAAGAATACCGCTTTGAAAATGATCTGGACTTAAAATAACTATCGTTTTGGGCTTTTCCTGGGAGGAAATATAGCTAAAAAAATCCTCCATTATATCCTTAGCCAATAGATGATGGGGAACTACACCGGAAACGATATCTTGTTTATTGCCCGAGTCAGATGCAAAAACTTCTAATGTGTTGATAAAGTTTAATATCAATATAATACTGAGAAAAATAATCAAAATACGAATAGGAACAGGGGATGGTCCTCTGTTCCCACGTCCCCTGTTCCCTGTTATACTGAGAAATCCAAAAAGATATGCCAGAGTAGCTAATGTAGCCACTACTCTAAACCCAAAGAAAAGGGCAATGATCACTGCGGAG
>JADBKX010000033.1 GCA_014894735.1 Candidatus Sediminicultor sextus
ACCATCTTTCCTTCTAAATATTCTTTTTTTACATCCTTGTCATAATAAATCTTAGCCATCTTTCTAATCCTCCTTTTTATTTTAGCCTTTTATCTAATTTTTAAAACCGACCGGTTTATGTATTGCTCTTATTATTTTTCATCGATCTATTTATATTTTTAAAATATTTATTCGGCTTATTTTTTTAACCCAGAAGTAGCAACGCTCCCCCTGGATAGGGCAATTTTACCGGTCCGAACAACTTCTTTTAAGCCAAAAGGACGTAATAGTTCGATCAGGGCATTAATCTTATCCTCTGTACCGGTAGTTTCAATAGTCACTATCTGACTATTTACATCAATTATATTTGCTCTAAAAATATCTACCGTTTGAATTATCTCCGAGCGGGCGGGCAAGGAATTAGTATTTACTTTGATTAAAGCTAATTCTCTTTCAACTGAATTTTGAGGAGAAATATCTTTAATTCTAATCACATCAATTAATTTATTTAACTGTTTAGTTATTTGTTCCAAAACCCGTTCATCTCCTTTGACTACAATGGTCATCCTGGAAATATCAGTTTCTTCGGTATGACCAACCGCCAGACTCTCAATATTAAAACCACGGCGGGTAAATAAGCTTGCCACTCTCGCCAAGACACCGGGATGATCTTTTACTAAAACGGCTATAGTATGTCTCATTATTATTCAACTCCTATCATTTTAGATATAGGTGAGCCTGGAGCCACCATAGGAAATACATTTTCTTCTTTGGGAATATGACAATCAATTAAAACAAATTTATCTAAGGAAAGGGCTTTTTCTAAAGCAGGATATAATTCTTGTTTTTCATTCACTCTTATTCCCGTTCCTCCATAAGCTTCAACTAACTTTACAAAATCAGGATTGCCATTTAAAGTAGTTTCCGCATATCTTTTATTGTAAAATAATTCCTGCCATTGTCTTACCATTCCTAAATAACCATTATTCATAATAATTACTGTAATAGCTAAATTATTATTCATAGCGGTGGCTATTTCTTGTTGGTTCATTTGAAAGCTGCCATCCCCTGAAATGCAAATCACTCTTTTTTCAGGACAACCTAACTTTGCTCCAATAGCGGCCGGTAAACAATATCCCATTGTTCCTAAACCTCCCGAAGAAATAAAACTGCGAGGTTCAGTGTATTGGTAGAACTGGGCGGCCCACATCTGGTGTTGCCCCACACTGGTAACAATTATGGTATTATCTCTTGCAATTTTACTAATTGTTTCCATAATATATTGTGGTTTTAGCTCTTCGTTGTTAATATATTTTAACGGATATTTTCTTTTAAAATCTTCTATCGTATTTAGCCACTCTGTTTCTTTCTTTTTAAGAATATATTTATTTAATTTTTCTAATATATCCTTGATATCACCTACAATGGGAATATCTACCAGAATATTTTTCCCTACTTCAGCCGGATCAATATCAATATGAATTATCTTGGCTTTCAAAGCAAATTCATCTAATTTTCCGGTAATTCGATCATCAAATCTTACTCCTAAGGCAATAATTAAATCAGCATCACTAATAGCATAATTTGCGCAAGGAGTGCCATGCATACCCAACATTCCCAAAGATAGAGAGTGAGTTTCGGGAAAAGAGCCTAAGCTCATTAAAGTAGTAGTAACCGGGATATTAGTTTTAAGAACCAAATCTCTTAATTCCGAAGAAGCATTAGATGAAATTACTCCCCCTCCTGCATAAATAATCGGCTTTTTTGCATTTTTTATTGCTTGTACTGCTGCTTTAATTTGTTTAACATTTCCACTAAAAGTTGGTTTATACCCATTTAAACAAACCTTTTTAGGATATTCAAATTCGGTCTGCGCTAATTGGATATCTTTGGGAAGATCTATTAACACTGGCCCGGGTCTTCCTGTTCGGGCAATATAAAAAGCTTCTTGTACAATCCTGGCCAAATCTTTTACATCTCTTACTACATAATTATTTTTTGTAATTGGCAAGGTAATACCGCAGATATCTACTTCTTGAAAAGCATCGGTTCCAATTAGATTAGTAGGCACCTGGCCGGTAAATGCTACCAAAGGGATAGAATCAAGATGTGCATTAGCCAAACCGGTTACCAAATTAGTAGCTCCCGGTCCGGAAGTAGCCACGCAAACACCTACTTTTCCGGTAGCACGGGCATACCCGTCAGCAGCATGAACTGCTCCCTGTTCATGCCTGGTAAGTATGTGTTTTATAGAGGTTTCACTATAAAGAACATCATATAGAGGCATTATTACCCCACCTGGGATGCCAAATATTAATTTTACATCTTCCTTTTTTAAACATTCTACTACTATTTG
>JADBKX010000091.1 GCA_014894735.1 Candidatus Sediminicultor sextus
AATTTATAATTGACAGGCAGTAAAAAATATAGTAACATTTAAAGGCGAAAATTTTTTAATTTTAAATATTTTTAGGGCCGTTAGCTCAGTTGGTAGAGCATCTGACTCTTAATCAGAGGGTCGCAGGTTCGAAACCTGCACGGCCCATCGAAAAATGCCCCCATCGTCTAGGGGACAGGACACCGCCCTTTCACGGCGGCGACAGGGGTTCAAATCCCCTTGGGGGCACCAATTTATTTATTATAAAAAATGGGCGGATAGCTCAGTTGGCAGAGCACCTGCTTCACATGTAGGGGGTCACAGGTTCAAGTCCTGTTCCGCCTACCATTTTTTTTAAAAGGATATGATGCCGGCGTAGCTCAATTGGAAGAGCAACGGAATCGTAATCCGTAGGTTGTCTGTTCAACTCAGATCGCCGGCTCCAAAATTAGTATATAGTATTTAGTATATAGTAAAGAAAAGAAGAAGAAACTAGGAGTCAAGTTCGTATCTCGCATCTTGTATTTCGTAACTTGTATTTTTAAACTGAAAACCGAGAACTGTCAACTGAAAACTTGTATTTATACTAACGACTAACGACTATTCACTATCGACTAAAAAAGGCAAGCAATTTGATGAATAACCCAAAATTAACTTCTCCCGCAGAAGTTACCAGACTTCTTACTAAATACGATTTTAAATGCAAAAAAAGGTTAGGCCAGAATTTTCTAGTAGATCAAAACACCTTAAAAATAATTATTAACTCACTAAAATTGAATAAAAAAGATTGCATTTTAGAAATTGGCACAGGTATTGGAACTCTAACCTCTGCATTATCCCCCTTGGTTAAACAGGTTATATCTATTGAGAAAGATAAAAAATTAACTCCCCTTTTAAAAGAAAGCCTTTCCTCCTCTAATAATATAGAGATTATTTTTGGAGATATTATGAATTTTGATCTGGCTAATTTTTTTAAGCAGAAAAGAACAAAAGGTGAGAAAATTGAAAAAATAGTGGGTAATCTTCCTTACTACATCTCCATATCCTTAATAAGACAGATTCTTGAACTTAATCGATATTTAAAATTAGCCGTATTTCTTGTCCAGAAAGAAGTAGGAGAAAGATTGATGGCTAAAGCAGGGAATAAAAATTATGGTATATTATCCCTTGTTGCCCAATATTACTCGCAACCCCAAAAAGTGCATATTGTCCCTTTTACGGTATTTTACCCCCAGCCTAAAGTGAGTTCGATGATAATAAAATTAGATATCTATAAAAACCCGCAAGTACAAGTAAGTAACGAAAAACTATTTTTCAATATTATTAGAGCTTCCTTTCAACAAAGGAGAAAAAGATTAATCAATTCTTTGTCTAACTATTTTAAGGGAGAAATCACTAAAGTGGAAATTGAGAACATTTTAACTGAAACAAGTATTGATAAGAACCGCAGGGGAGAAACCCTGACTTTAGAAGAATTTGCCAAACTGAGTATGGCGATGGGGAATAAACTTTTTTGACAATAAAATTCTATCATGTTATAATTTTTTCAACTAAAACCTTACAGAAAAGAACAGGGAATTAACCGTGCTGACTAATAACCTTGCAGAAAATAAAGATAAACATAATTTATTAAGAAAAGAAAAATATAAATATTAAATAGATTATTCCAGAAACACAGTAGTTATTATTGCTGTGTTTGTTTTTTAATAAAACGTTTAAGCATTTACTGAAATAGGGAGGTAATAGCAACTATGTGAAAAATCTGGAGTAAATTGGTCAAAACGAATGATTAGGAGGTTATAATTTAGTTAGGAGTAAGAGTCTCGTTAAGCGAAAAGCTTTAGTAGTAAATTAGCGGGGATAGATTGCATTCATAAGAAACAACTACAGATAGAAAATAAAATTAATCATGATAATTTTAAAAACAAAAAAAATAAAAAAAGGCGGTGTATTAAGTGGAAATTACAGATGTTAGACTTAGAAAAATAGAAACAGAAGGAAAATTAAGAGCGTATGTATCGATCACTTTCGATGACTCTTTTGTAGTGCATGATTTACGGGTTATCGATGGCAATAAGGGTATGTTTGTAGCAATGCCTAGCAAGAGACTCCCCAATGGAGACCATAAGGATATTGCCCATCCTATAAATACCGAGATCAGAGAAAAGATACAAAATGCAGTTTTAGATGTCTATCGCAGGGAATTAGAAGAGGCTCCCCAAGCTAAAGTAGAAGAAAAAGAAGAAGTAGTAGAAGAAACAGAAAAGGAAGAAGAGGCCGAGAAGAAAGAAGAAGAAGAAGAAGAAGATCTATTCTAAGTAAGTTACAAGAATAAACAATTTTGGTTTGGGGCGTAGCCAAGTGGTAAGGCACGGGAATTTGGATCCCGCATTCGAAGGTTCGAATCCTTCCGCCCCAGCCATATAAATTAATTGCTTAGGAATATCCTTTTTCTGTAGGGGCCTGCTCCCATAAAAACGGGGTTCGATTCATCGAACCCGCAATAAAAACGGGTCATTTTGCATTTTTAATTAGTAAATCGGTCAATGAGGGAATTGGTGAATTGGTAGATTGGGTAACTCAATTATCTTATATCTTGTATTTAAAACTAACGACTAATTATTGGAGGTATGATGATGAGAGATACTGCCGTAATTATTATGGCAGCAGGTAAGGGCAAGAGAATGAAATCTAATTTGCCTAAAGTCCTTCATAATCTTGCGGGAAAACCAATTTTAAATTATGTATTAGACACAGTTGATCAACTCGAAGTAAAAAGAAAGATATTAATAATTGGTTATAAAAGCGATAAGATAAGAGAATTAATGGGTGATAAAATAGAGTATGTAGAACAGAAGGAGCAGTTAGGAACTGCCCATGCAGTTTTACAAACCAAAAAATTATTGTCTGGTTTTAAAGGAGATGTGCTGATTTTATCCGGCGATGTCCCCTTTTTGACGGTTAAAAATCTAAAAAAGCTTTTAGAATATCACCAGGCTAATAATTTTTTTTGTACCTTGGTTTCTACTGTTTTAAAAAATCCTAAAGGTTATGGAAGAATTATCAGAGATAAAAAGGGTGAAATAAAGGGGATAATTGAAGAGGCAGATTTATCTACAGATAAAAAGAAAATAACCGAAATAAACAGCGGAATTTACTGTTTTAATAAAGAAAAACTGTTCCAAGCTTTAGAAAAAGTTACCACAGATAATAAACAAAGAGAGTATTACTTAACTGATACGGTAAAGATATTATTAGGAGAAGGATTAACTATAGGTAATATAATAATAAAAGATTATTCGGAAATATTAGGAATAAATAATCAATTAGATCTGGCTGATGCTTCCCAGAAAGTTTATCAAAAGACCCTTCAAAACTTAATGCTTCAGGGAGTAACTATAGTTGATCCTAATAGTACCTTCATAGAGAGGGGGGTTAAAATTGGTCAGGATACTATTATTTATCCCTTCACTATTATTGAAAAAGGCACTAAAATCGGAAGTAATTGTTTTATCGGGCCTTACTCTCATCTAATTGATGCTGATATAGGAAAGGGGGTTAGAGTTTGGGCTTCAATAATAGAAAGTAGTGCCGTTAAAGAAGGAGCAAATATTGGCCCTTATGCCCATTTGCGACCTGAAACTGTCGTGGAAAAAGGAGCAAAGATAGGAAATTTTGTAGAATTAAAGAAAACTATTATGGGTGAAGGCAGCAAGGCCTCTCATTTAACCTATCTGGGGGATGCCACAATCGGTAAAAAGGTTAATATTGGAGCGGGGACTATAACCTGTAATTACGACGGAGAGAAAAAACACAAAACTGTCATAGAAGACGGGGTATTTATCGGAAGCAATAATTCATTGGTAGCACCAGTAAAATTAGGGAAAGATTCTTATACCGGAGCGGGTTCAACTATTACCGAGGATGTGCCTGCAGGCAATTTAGCCATTGCCCGTTCCAGACAAACGAATATTTCCGGATGGCGGAAGAAAAAGAAGGAAGATAAAAGTTGAAATTCTACAAAGAGAAATTTAAATAGATGGAGATGATAAAATTTTGATACTTTATGATAAAAGAGTCTTAAAGATATTTGCTGGTAATTCCAATAAAGATTTAGCAGAAGAGATATGTAGGTATTTAAATGTACCTTTAGGTCAGGCTGATGTTTCCAGATTCCCCGATGGAGAAATTAAGGTTAAGATTGAGGAAAGCGTAAGAGGTGAAGATGTTTTTATCATTCAATCTACCTGTCCACCCACCAATGAATATCTTATGGAATTACTAATTATGATAGATGCTCTAAAGAGGGCTTCAGCGGAAAGGATTACCGCGGTAATCCCCTATTATGGTTATGCCCGACAGGAGAGGAAAACCCAGCCTCGTGAGCCTATTACCGCAAAGTTAGTGGCAAATTTATTGGTCTCTGCGGGAGCTAATCGAATGCTTACTATGGATTTGCATGCTGGGCAGATCCAGGGATTTTTTGATATTCCTGTAGATCAATTGGAAGCCGTAAACATATTATCAAATTACTTTAAAGAGAAGAACTTAGATAAGGTAGTAGTAATTTCCCCCGATGTAGGAGGAACTGCTCGAGCCAGGGAATTTTCCGGCCGCATTAAAAAACCAATTGCTATTATTGATAAATATAGATCGTCTTTTGATGATATAGAAATAATGCATATAGTGGGAAAAGTAAAAGGAAAGACCGCAATTATAGTTGATGATATCATTGATACTGCCGGTTCAATAATAAAAGGAAGCCAGGCCTTATTAAAAGCCGGGGTAGAAGAGGTTTATATTTGTGCTACTCATCCGGTATTTGCCGGTCCAGCAAAAGAAAGATTAGAAAAATCTTTGCATGATGGTCTATTTAAGGAAATAGTGGTAACCAATACCATTCCTGTTGATAATGATAAGATTTTACCTGGCATTAAGGTTTTGTCGGTAGCAGAGATATTTGCTGAAGCTATTAACAGAATTCATAATAATTTATCAATAAGTACATTATTCGAATGAAATTAAATTGACCAATTGACCAATTTACCAATTATTTCAACGAATGGATTGATTCTTGGCTGGTAAACAGGTAAACTGGGTAACTGGCTAACTAATACCAACTAGCTAACCAGGTAACCAACTAACTAGTTAACTAAATGGGCATACTCTACGCTAATTTACGATATACGAAATACGATATACGAAAACGGAGGTTAATAGGGTGAAAAAACCAAAATTAAAAGTGGGATTAAGAGATAATACAGGGAAGGAAAGTAGTAAGAAATTTAGAAGAGAGGGGTTGGTCCCTGGAGTATTATATTCCCCCCATGATAAAGAAAATTTAATATTAAAGGTTAAAAAAGATGAATTGTCAAAATTATTATCCGCTAAGTCGCACGGACTCATAGATTTAGAGATAGATGATGGGAAGGAAAAAGTTAGCCGATTAGCTGTAATTAAAGATCTTCAGTATAATACGCTAAAAAAGCAGATAGTTCATGTTGATTTTTACGGAGTAACTTTAAAAGAAAAATTAACTTTAGAAGTCGATATTGAATTGATTGGCGAACCTATCGGGGTAAAAGATGGAGGTATTCTACAGGTTGAATTGCGAAAAGTAGAAATAGAATGTTTACCTTCTCAAATGCCAGATAGTTTAAAAGCTAACCTTAGCAGTCTTAAGGTAGGCGAACATATTTCTGTCGGAGATATGGAAATTCCAGAGGGGGTTGAAGTATTAACTGCTCCGGATAGAATTGTTGCTGCAGTGGTTCTTCCTACCAAGAAAGAAGAAGTAGTTGAAGAAGAGGTAGAAGGAGTAGAAGGAGTAGAAGGAGTAGAAGGAGCTAAAGGAGAAGAAGAAGCAGCAGTAACAAAGGAAAAATCCCCTTCCTCTGCACCTAAAAAAGAATAGGACGACAAAAGGATAGTGAGTTTTATTGAAGATCGTGGTTGGCTTGGGCAATCCTGGTTCAAAATATGAATTTACCAGGCACAATATAGGGTTTAGAATAGTTGATAATCTAGCCCAGGATATGGAAACAGAATTTAAGAAAGCAAAATCCTATTACTCCTTGATTTCCCGGGGGATGATAAATAATCATAAAGTAATGCTGGTAAAGCCACAAACTTTTATGAATTTAAGCGGAAGAGCAGTAAATAGGGTAATTTCTTATTGTAAGATACCCCATCAAGATTTATTAATAGTGTATGATGACCTGAATTTAGAATTGGGGCAGATAAGGATTCGCAAAAAAGGGAGTGCCGGAGGTCACAAGGGGATGGAGTCGATTATGCAATATTTGAATAGCGAAGACATCCCCCGTTTGAGGATAGGAATTGGGAATCCCTCAGTGAGCTTCAATTTTGATTGCATGTCTTACGTCCTTTCTAATTTTAACCATGATGAAGAGGATGAAATAAAGGGAACAATAAAACTATCCACTGAGGCAATAAAGACAATAATAGAAGATGACTTTGAAAAAGCTATGAGAAAATACAATAGAAAATTAATTGAACCATAATTAGTAAAATTTAAATAGTTGTAAAAGAATAAATGTAAAGCAATCATATAATAAAAAAGAGACATGTATTAGTATGTCTCTTTTTTATAGACAAACCAAGTGTAATTAGATACAATATAGGCATAAATTAGTGGTAAATATAGTTAACTAGTTGGCCAGTTGTATTGGAGGTAAAACTGTTATGAAAATGAAAAAAATTGCTGTTCTTACCAGCGGGGGAGACTCCCCGGGAATGAATGCTGCTGTTCGGTCAGTGGTACGAACCGGAATATTCTATAATTTAGAGGTATTTGCTGTGGAGAGGGGCTTTGCTGGTTTAATGGAAGGACAAATTTCCCCTATGAATCAGGTATCAACCGGTGGAATTATGCAAAGAGGAGGAACCATTCTTAAAACCTCCCGCAGTGAAAAATTTAAGACCAAAGAAGGTCTTGATATTGCTCTACAAGAACTCCGGAAATTCGATATTGATGGGTTGATAACTATCGGGGGCGATGGTACCTTGCGAGGAGCTCGAGATTTAAGTGCTTTAGGACTAAAGACTATCGGAATTCCTGCTACTATCGATAATGACCTGCCTAAAACAGATATGGCTGTAGGTGTAGACACCGCTTTAAATACGGTTATTGATGCCATTGACAAAATCAAAGATACTGCTTCTTCTCATCAGAGGGCATTTGTGGTGGAAGTTATGGGAAGAAATTCAGGTTATTTAGCCTTGATGAGCGGAATTGCCGGAGGAGTTGAAGTAATTCTTATTCCGGAAATATCCTATAATTTACAGGAGATTAGTTTAAAATTAAAAGAGGGTTACCAAAGAGGAAAGACCCATTGTATTATTGTGATTGCCGAAGGAGTAGGGAAGACCGACGAAGTAAGAAAATATCTGGAAGATAAGATTGGTTACGAAACCCGGATTACTATTTTAGGTTATCTGCAAAGAGGTGGTTCACCTTCTGCCTTTGATAGGATATTAGCCAGCCGTTTAGGGGCAGCAGCGGTAGAGCATCTATTAAAAGGTGAAACATCTAAAATGGTGGGATTAATCGGGAATGAGATTGAGGCAACTGATTTAGCAGAAGTCCTTGATCAACAGAAAACTATTAGGCAAGACCTTTATGATTTATCTCTAATTTTAGCAAAATA
>JADBKX010000159.1:0-6469 GCA_014894735.1 Candidatus Sediminicultor sextus
CATCTCTCCTCCTAATTTTTTTTATAATAAATATTATCAGGAAGTTTTCAGGAAAATAAGATAAGAAAAGATAAGATAAGAAAAATTAATCTATCTTTGATTTTCTACTACGCAATATATACCCTTTCCGGCTCTTGTTGGCACAAAACACTTATTGCAAGAGATGCAGGTAGCTCTTTTGATATCACCTTCCTGCCAGCGTTTAATCAGATCTGGTTCTCTAATTAAAGGACGGCATAGTGAAATATAATCTGCTAAATCTTTTTCTAACAGCTCCTTTGCCACCTCGTAAGAGCGGATCCCCCCGACCAAGATTAAGGGAACAGACATTTTTTTCTTATATAATTTTGCGGCATCACGATAGTAAACCTCTTTTTCCTTAGAGTCAATCTTACTTACTCTGGAAGAGGAATACTTGCTTATCTTAAGGCTTGTTCCCCCACTTAACTCAATAGCATCAATGCCTGCTGATTCAAGCATTGCGGATACCTGCATCATTTCAGATTGGGCAAAGCCACCTTCTATAAAGTCATCAGAATTTATTTTAATGAGAATAGCAAATTGCTTGCCCAATTCAGACCTAATGGCCTGAAGAATTTCCAAAATGAGGCGAGCCCTATTTTCAATACTTCCCCCGTATTCATCTTCTCTTCTATTAAAAAATGGAGAAAGGAACTGGCTAAGTAGATATCCATGAGCCCCATGAAGTTGGACCCCATCAAAACCTGCTTTTTTTGCCCTCACCGCCGCCATTTTAAAATCTTCGGTCATCTTTAAGATTTCACTTGTAGTTATTTCTCTACAACTTAGAACATCTTTTATCTTCAAGGAAGAAGGTCCAAAAGGTTGACTTTTAATTAATTTGGCTGAAGCTCGGCCTCCCGCATGGGCGATTTGCATAATAATCTTACTGCCTTCTCTATGAACCTTTTCAACTATTTTAATATAGCTGGAAATAAGCTGGTCGCTATAAATGCCTAATTGTCTTATCCCTGCCTGTCCGTTTTTATTAATATAGACGTGGCTGGTGATAATCAGTCCTACCTGACCTTTGGCCAGTTCTAACATCATATCGGCAATCTTCCCACTACAGGAACCATCAGGATTTGCCAATCCTTCCCAGGTTGCACTACGGACAAATCTATTTTTCAATTCCATCTGATTAATCTTTGCTTTATCAAACAATTTATTCATTAATGTTCTCTCCCTTGCTGTTTAAATAATTTCTAATAAGAATTATTTATTATATCTTATCTAAAACCTTCTGGTATAAATCCCGAAATGTAAGATTTTTCATAAACTATTTTCCATGTCCTGCCAGGTACTCTCCTAGAGAATCGATGTCCCCTGGTAGGTTTTTGCACTACATACTATTTACTGCTCTTTCTATTCTCTTTAAACCTTCCTCAAGAAAAGAACGGGGACAGGCGATATTAATTCTCATAAAGCCCTTTCCTTCAGTGCCAAACCAATATCCATCATCAAGAGCTACTCTGGCTTTTTTAATCATAAAATTATTTAAATCCTTGGTATTTAATCCTAATTGCCGGCAATCCAGCCAGATCAAATAAGTTCCTTCCGGTTTTATAACTTTTATTTTTGGAATTCTTTCTCTAAAATATTTCATCAAAAATTCTAAATTTTCATTTAGGTAAGGCAATAATTGTTCAAGCCATTCTTCTCCATACCTATAGGCAGCTTCTAAAGCCACAAGTCCAAAAACATTATTCTCGTCAAGGGCTAAACCATCTAAGATATTATTATAGATTTTGTAATATTTTTTATTAGGAATAATGATGGTAGAAGTCTGAAGCCCTGCTAAATTAAAAGTTTTGCTCGGTGCAGTGCAGGTAATTGAATTATGAGCAAATGCCGGTGAAATTGTAGCAAAAGGTGTATGTTTGTGCCCTTCAAATAAAATATCAGCATGGATTTCATCAGAAACAACGATAATATTATGTTTTAAACAAATTTCTCCCAGTATAATAAGCTCTTCTTTCTGCCATACCCTCCCCACCGGATTATGCGGACTGCATAATATTAATAACTTTACCCGGGGGTCATCAACCTTTCTTTCTAAATCCTCCCAATCCATAAAATATTTTTTATTACTAAGTTTTAAGGGATTATTCACTACATGGCAGCCATTATTTTCTATTACTCGAAAAAAAGGATAATAAACCGGCGGTTGAACGACAACCTTATCACCGGCTTGAGTAAATGCTCTGATAATAAAACTTAAGGCAGGAACGACTCCCGGACTAAAAGCCAGCCAATCTTTTTTTACTTTCCAATTATGTCTTCTCTCCATCCATTCAATTATTGCCTGGTAATAGGAATCCGGCCTCGAGGTATAGCCATAAATACCGTGTTCGGTGGCTTTTTTTATAGCTTCAATTACCGGTTTCGGTGACCTAAACTCCATATCGGCAACCCACATAGGGAGTGCATCTTTGGCTCCAAAAGTTGTTTCCAGTTCATCCCACTTTACAGAATGATAGTTAGTGCGGTCAATAACCTCATCAAAGTCATACTTCATCACATTTCTCCTCAAGTAATATATTTTTTAAATGTTGGTAAGGGGACAACACCTTTTTAACCTATAAAAAAGTCCCCTTTTTCCTTTACGTTTAACTTTTACTATACACCTAAGAATATCTTGAGGTCATTCTGCACATCGGTTATTCCGGCGATGCCAAATTTCTCTACCAGAACTTTGACCACGTTGGGTGATAAAAATGCCGGCAAGGTTGGACCTAAATGGATATTCTTTACTCCCAGATAGAGTAAAGCCAATAAGACTATTACCGCTTTTTGCTCATACCAGGCTATATTGTAGGAGATAGGAAGTTTGTTTATATCATCCAAACCGAATACTTCTTTTAATTTTAGAGCAATCACTGCCAGAGAATAGGAATCATTACACTGACCAGCATCTAAGACTCTGGGGATACCCCCTATATCGCCTAAATCAAGTTTATTATATCTGTATTTAGCACATCCGGCAGTTAATATGATGGTATCTTTGGGTAAAGCCCGTGCAAATTCTGTATAATATTCACGATTTTTCATTCTGCCGTCACAACCGGCCATAACAAAGAATCTCTTTATAACCCCGGATTTTACGGCTTCAACTACCTTATCAGCCAGCCCGATTACCGTATGGTGAGCAAATCCTCCAATAATCTCTCCCTTTTCTATCTCTACCGGTGGTTTGCATTTTTTGGCATGAGCTATCATTTTGGAGAAATCTTTTTCTTTCCCTTCTTCTGCTTCCGGAATATGTTTTACTCCGGGAAATCCCACAGTACCGGTGGTGTAAACCCTGTCTTTATAAGAATCTTTAGGGGGAACAATACAGTTAGTGGTAAAGAGAACCGGTCCATTAAAGCTCTCCATCTCTTCTTTCTGTTTCCACCAGGAGTTCCCATAGTTACCTACCAAATGGGAATACTTTTTAAAGGCCGGATAATAGTTGGCAGGGAGCATCTCACCATGAGTGTATACATCTACTCCGCTCCCCTCAGTCTGTTTCAAGAGTTCTTCCATATCCTTTAAGTCATGGCCGCTGATGAGAATTGCCGGATTATTTCTGACTCCGATATTTACTTTGGTTATCTCCGGATTGCCATAACTGGAGGTGTTGGCTTTGTCCAGTAAGCCCATAGCCTCTACTCCAAATTTACCACACTCTAAGACCAAGCCAACCAAATCATCGGCAGAGAGGCTATCGTCGG
The DNA here is from genome assembly GCA_014894735.1 of Candidatus Sediminicultor sextus. Taxonomy (GTDB): domain Bacteria; phylum Atribacterota; class Phoenicimicrobiia; order Phoenicimicrobiales; family Phoenicimicrobiaceae; genus Sediminicultor; species Sediminicultor sextus. The sequence continues at coordinate 3,738 of JADBKX010000159.1, forward strand.
TGATAGCAGTTAGAGCTTTTTCGATGAATTCAATTATCTTTTCATTTTCATATCCCAGATTCCGAGCATGAACAGTATAGGCTGCTATCCCCTTCACGCCATAAGTGATAAGCTCTCTTAGAGATCTGACATCCTCATTTTTAGTATTTAAAACTCCTACTTCTCTGGCCTTCTCTTCAAATTCTTCTTCGGTATTAGCTTGCCAGGTTGCTGCCTCGGGAACTTTATCTCCGACAGCTCCTCCGGCTTTTTCCAACATCTCTTTCGCTTCATTTTTTAATTTTAACCCTTTTCTAATCCAGACTACAAAATCGCTTCGGTCAAAATTTACATTGGTAATAGTAGAAAACAGACTGTCTAAGAGAAATTTATCTGCTTCCTCGGAAATTGCTCCCAGTTTCCTGAGCTTTGAACTGTAAAATGATATTCCTTTTAGCAGATAGATCAATAAATCTTGCAATCGGGCTATATCATCTGCCTTTCCGCAAAGACCCCGAATAGTACACCCGCTTCCTTTTGCTGTCTCCTGACATTGGTAACAAAACATTTTATCGGTCATGTTAAGATCCTCCTTTAATTTTTACTTTTTTCTTTTTTGTCATGCTTTATGGAGGCTTTGAGTAAATTTTAGCCATTTAAGTATAAGGTTTTTTTAAAAAGAATAAGTGAAACCGATACTAATAATTCCTTTAGGCCTCTGTTGAACTCCCTCGGAAACATTTGGTCCAAAGATAGTGTCTTCTTTACCAAAATAAATCGCGGTACTCAGGTTAAAACTTAGATTATTGTTTAATTGACTACTATATCCGGGCATAACAATGATGCTCCCGTCATTCAAGCTGGAAATTACCATCAAACTAATTTGAGAAAATTCATCGATTTCATAATTTGCCATACCCAAAATCAACCCAATATTTTCATTCAAATTATTGATGACGTTTCCTGTAAAAAAAGAGCCTAAAATAGAGGACAGATTATTTTTTTTTATAGATAAATATTCCAACTGAAAATAGATCTTATTCCCCGCTTCAAAGAAATAACTATAATCACCCCCGATTAGATAAGCTAAATTACCATTATCATTATCTTTGAAATAATATCCCAGGGCTCCATATACTCCCAACGGTCCCAAATCTCCTTTTGCGGTAAAACCTATTCTCTGGTTGACCGGGATAATAGTCCCCATAAAATCTATTTCTGGTTCCCGGACATAATTCAGGGTAAGGTCATATCCTCCAATCATGGTTCTGCCCCTCAAGCCCCATTTAATATCCTGGCTGGCTTCAGGAAAAGCAGCAACCAATGATACACTTGAATTCCAATTCAGAGGGACATAGGCCTCTATCGCATCCTGGTATTTACCCCCGGTCTCTTCATCCATTACCATTGCCCCCAAAGTAAAATCAACCGGATCGAGCATCGAACCGAAAGACCAGGAAATGGGCTGACGACCCAGGGTGAGATATAATTTGTCAAATTCATGTTTAAGATAAAGTTTTTTGATTAAATAATCAAATCCTCCACTCATAGGATTGTTAAATAAATATATCTCGAATTTAGCCTGGGTATTATTAAAGGCCGGCAAGAATAATTCCAAATCCAAACTTTCCTGAAGAAAAGCGGAAATACTTCCTTCATTATCGATGATACTTATTAGAGAAGCGGCGAGCTCACCGCCAATATCTACCTTGGCAGAAATTGAAATTGACCCTAAGAGGAAAAGGATTAAAAATAAAATGGTAATGCTAAAATATTTTTTCATAATTAATTTGATTTCCTTAACTTTAAAATTCAAAACTATTTTTGTGTGTTTTTTATCTTAAATTCTGCAAACTAAATGTACCTTCGGGAATTTCCGGATTAAAATCGATCTGAACAATTTTAAATCCGGTGTAAGTATCTTTCCTTAGTTTATTCTCCATAACCGAATCAATAGGAATCCATCGACCTTCAATCTCCTGCACTTCATTTACTTTGGTTTCTTTTAGTAAGCGTCCACTTTGAGTATATAATTCTTCTTTGAGTCCGATAAATCTCTCTTTGTCTACCCAGCTTACTCGACGATAATAGGAGACTTTAACGCCTTCCCTGGCTACACCTTCCAATACATAACAGGGACGGCCATCAATTTCTTCTTCGCCGATAATTTTAAAATCGTATAGATCGGTTAATTTATCTGATTCCATTATATCTTGATAGGAAAAATCACTTCCCATCATCCCCTGATTTAACATATGACCGGAAATTTTAATTATTTCTTCGGCATCAGGAAAAAACATCCATAGGTCATCTTCTCTCTTAAGAAATTTTGTGTCTCTATCTTGCGGATTGGTAAATTCAACTAAAGAATTTTTCTTATCACTCAAGGCAATCATAGTTTTGGTTATTTTACGACCACCGCTAACAATAATCATCTCTGCCTCTATTCGAACTGAATCAAAATATTCATTGCTATCTCTCTTATTAATTATCTCTTCAGCAGTCATCTCCGCAGCAGCAATTACCATTAAACTTGAAAATAAAATCAATATTATTATTCCTATCAGTAAAAACCCTTTAACTTTTCGCATTCTTAACTCTCCTTTCGTTTTTTCACCCCCACCTTAATCCTCTCCCCTCAAGGGGGAGGAAAGAAGGTCTGCCCCTACTACTTACGACTATTCACTATTCACTAACGACCATTTCCTGCACGCTCTACGCTAAATTTGTCTTAAGGCTTCGGTTGGTTCAAG
>JADBKX010000159.1:6569-7641 GCA_014894735.1 Candidatus Sediminicultor sextus
TCTCCACCGGACATTCCCTCCATAGCAGCAGTATAGTCGATACCGACAACAGAAAAGACTTTGGTTAATATACCACCCAATACAGTACCGATGGCACTACCGATTACGCCAATAATTGCCCCTTCCATGGTAAAGAGATACAATATTTCTCTGCTGCTCAAACCCAGGGCACTCATCATCCCAATTTCACGGGTACGTTCATTGACAATCATAATCAGTGTATTCACCAATACAAAACAGGCTAACAGGATGATAAAAATATAGACAAAGTTATATATTTTAGTAACAATTTCAAATAATCCAATAAGTTCATAATCCTTATTCCAAACCTGCAAGATATATTTTCCGGTTTTATCTTCTTGGGAAAATAATGCATTGAGACCGGGTAAAATTGAAGCTGCTTTATATTGATTTGAAGTAATCAAAAGTAATTCTGTTACCTCTCCGGGCATCTCCAAAATCCTCTGAGCCTGATCTAAAGGAAGATAGAAAATAGTATCATCCAGCATCTGTATGGCACTTTGAACCTTCCCGACAATCTGGAAAGTAGAACCTTTGAAAGAGCCAAAAGGAGTCGTATATAAAATGGTGACTTTATCCCCTACTACACGGTCTATTTTTTCCAACAGTCCGGTCCCCATAACGATTTCTCTACTACCCAGCTCGACCATCCTTCCCTCGATTATTTTTTCATCTATCCTGGTAAAGGCTATCTCTTCGGCAGGGTCAACTCCCCAGCCCATCATTCCTACTAATTCATCCTCCATACTGACTACAGCTCCAAATTTCAGTCGTGGAACAACCTGTTTCACTCCTTCCACTTGTTTTAATTTTTCAATCATTATTGAGGTTCCTTCACCATTAAATCCATCTAAAACATAATTTAACGAAAAAAGACGCTCTTTTAACTTATATTCTTTATCTATCACTCGAATATGACCGGCTTTATAATTGATATGATTTTCAAAGGTAGAGTCTATCATGCCGCTGATCAACCCCCGGGCAAAGACCACGGCAATAATGGCAACCGCAATAGCAATAGCAGAAATCGATGTTCTAATCCTGGATCTCG
>JADBKX010000103.1 GCA_014894735.1 Candidatus Sediminicultor sextus
ATTAACCAATTAATTCAGTCTGCCAGTCAGATTAGTCGTTAGTGAATAGTCGTTAGTTTTAAATACAAGATATAAGATGCAAATACGAGTTCACGGTTTTTAGTTCTTAGTTTATAGTTTTTAGAAAAGAAAAATTAGTTTTCGGTTCATTGCAAGAGCTTATAACAATACAACCCTACATGTTTGAGCTTTTTATAAACCTGAAACTCGTAATCCGTAATTTATTACTAATTACTCATTACTTATCACTGTTTTTCTATCCGCTATACGCTAAACGCTATACGATATACTATATACTAATTTAAATTCCTGGCTTCTGACTTCTGGCTTCTGAATTCTATTTTCTTTACTATATACTATTCACTAACGACTAACGACTATTCACTGACAATTAATCTCATTTCTAATCAACACCGCTCTTTGCAAATCCCGGCTTAAATGATCTAAATCTTTGCCTGTTAACATTTGCAAATAGGCTGGTTGTATTAGTAACATTAATTTGTTTAAAGTCCCTAAATTAGGATGGGGAATTATCCCTAAACCTACTCCGAACCTTAATTTAGACAACAGTTCCATTGCTTCCGCTGAAGATATGATCCGGGCACTACTTAAGATACCATAAGCTCTCCATGCTTGATCTTCCAACTGACTTTTAGAATTAGATAATAGTTCTTTCCTTACTTTCTGTTCCTTGTTTATTATCTGTTGATTAACCTTTTCCAAATTGTCAATAATTTCTTCTTCTGAAAGACCTAAAGTAATTTGGTTGGAAACCTGAAATAAATTTCCCATTACTTCGGTTCCCTCTCCATAAAATCCTCTCACTACATAACCTATTTTAGATATGGCTTTTAATATATCATTTATACCGTTTACCATTGCTAGAGCCGGCAGGTGTAACATTATTGAAGCCCTCATCCCGGTTCCTACATTAGTAGGGCAGGAAGTTAAATATCCTTCTTTTTCGCTAAAGGCATAAGTTACCTTTTTTTCAATTTCATCGTCAATCTCACTAATAAGTTTCCAAATATTATTTAATTGCAACCCTGAAAGTAAATATTGAATTCGAAAATGGTCTTCTTCGTTAACCATGACACTTAATATCTCTTTTTGATTAAAAACACACCCTCGGTAAGGGTGTTTCTCTTGAGCATGATAAATGCTAATTAGATGTTTTTCCACTAAAAATTGACTCTCCAGGGGAGTTAATTCATCCAATAAAAGTAAATTAGAATCCTTAAAAAGAGAATCTTCTTCTACAATCTGTCGGCTAAGCTCAAATACATTTTTTAATTCCGCTTGCTCAGCTCGTGGTGGAAAAGGAATTCCTTCTACATTTCGTGCCAATCTTATTCTCGAACTTATCACTATATCCGATAAAGGGCCTTGCCCGTTAATCCATTCAGTTGAAGATTCTTTTAGATTTTGTAATATTATACTTTTATCTTTATTTTGCATTTTTTTTCTTTAATACTCCTTCAAGCTTCAATATCTCATCTCTTGTCTTTGCTGCCTTTTCGTACTCTTCCTTTAATACCAGTTCTTGCAATTCCTTCTTGAGTTGTTTGATTTTCCTAATTTTATTCAATTTACCCTTAGATTGTCGCGGTATTTTCCCCACATGTTCACTATTTCCATGCAATCTTCTTAAAAGAGGGGTCAATTGTTCTCTAAAATCGTGATAACAGACACTACAGCCTAATTTTCCAGATTGTTTAAACTCATCATAGGTCAAATGGCAATTGCTGCACTCTATTTTTTTACCCGGAATAACCCCTTCCTCTTTGTGGTAAAGATCTATAGCATTTAACAGGCCAGCCAATAGATCATTAATATCAAACTGGGGAAGAGGAAATATGGAAAATTTATCACTAAAGGTAGAGGCACAATCTTTGCATAGATGAATCTCTGTTTTTTGCCTTCCAATGACTTTAGTGAAAGTTATGGCAGCTTCTTTTTTCTTGCATATTTGGCATAACATTTATATCTAATTTTCCTCCAATATTTCTTATTATTTCCCACTTTCTTAAATCCCATTAAATTATAATTTATAATATAAATAATTGTCAATTGACTCAATTAATCTGTATAATTAATCCAAAGTTAAGAAATGGTTCTCATTTAAATCTTATTTGTTTTATTTTGGCTCCTGGCTTCTTGATTATTGATTTTACCATATTTATCTAATTCGGTAATGGCTTCTTACTTTACAAACCTTAATATCAGGTCCATTACCTCGGCAACCATCTCCTGAGAAATATCATCAGAAGAAACAGATGAATCAAACCAGAAAT
>JADBKX010000095.1:0-2116 GCA_014894735.1 Candidatus Sediminicultor sextus
AGATTACTCAAACCAGCAATGGCTAAAAATAAAAACAGAAACTTAACCGAAACAGCGAAAGCAATATTAAATCTTATTTTTTCAACACACTTTTTGCCCAATCCTACAAGATATGGCACCATATTTAGGCTATCATTCATAAGCGCAATATCAGCATTTTCAATAGCAATATCTGAACCAATTGCCCCCATGGCAATCCCCACCGAAGCAGCGGCAAGAGCCGGTGCATCATTTATCCCATCACCTACCATAGCCACATGTTTATACTGCTGGATGAGTTTTAACAGTTCTGCAACTTTTTCATCCGGTAGTAGTTCGGCTCTTACCATTTCTATTCCTAATTTTGAGGAAACAAATTTCGCAGAAGATTTATTATCGCCTGTTAACATAACCGGGATAATTCCCAATTTCAGAAGACTTTCTACCAGTGGTTTGCTCTCTTTTCTTATTTCGTCGGTCACTCCAATTACACCCTTCACCCTTTTATTATCGCTCATAACGATGGTTGTTTTTCCCTGTTTCTCAAATTCCTCTACCTTCTTCAAAACTTCTTCTGTAACCTGATGTTCCTCTGAAACAAACTTAATATTTCCCAGACAATGATGCTTATCAAAACAGACCGTGCATTCACCCTTTAATCCCTTTCCTGGTACCGCCTGGAAGTTTGCAAATTGATGAATCTTGACCTTTTCTCCCTCTACTTTTGCCAGGATACTTTTTGCAATAGGATGTTCTGAAAAGACTTCCATTCCAGCAGCACAGGCAATCACTTCCTCTTCAGTAAAACCATTGAATGGAACAATATCTGAAACAACCGGCTCCCCTTTGGTTAAAGTCCTGGTTTTATCAAAAGCAATAGCCCTAATCTTCCCCATCTCCTCAATAAATCTTCCACCCTTTATCAAAGCTCCTTTTTGAGTAGCGTTTCCAATAGCAGAAAAAATTGAGACAGGAGTAGAAATAACTAAAGCACATGGGCAGGAAATAATAAGGAGTGTTAATGCCTGTGTAAACCATGGGTTAAAAGGCTTTCCCAAAAATACCACTGGAATGAGGACGAGCAAGAGAGAAATAAATAGCACTGAAGGAGTATAAATTTTAGCAAATTTTTCAATAAACTTTTGGGATACTGACTTCTTCTCCGCAGATTCATAGGTCAACTCAATGATTTTAGAAAGGGTTGTATCTTTTGCCTTTTTGGTAACCTTTACTTCCAGGTACCCCTGACTGTTGACTGTACCAGCATATACAAAATCGCCAATATGTTTGTTCCTGGGAAGGGGCTCTCCCGTGATAGCCGCTTCATCAACCAGAGAACTTCCCTCTATAACTTCTCCATCTAAGGGAATCTGGTCCCCAGGTTTAATAATTATAACTTCCCCAATTTCTATGTTCTCAATGGGAACCTTCTCTTCATCCCCTTTTATTTGCGCTGCCTTAGGAGTCTTTTCAATCATCTCTTTTAAAGCTGTTTGACTTCTCTCTATCCCGAACTCTTCCAAGGTATCTCCAAGAGCAAAAAGAACGATGATAATTACCGCTTCTTCGAATTGCTGGAGATACACTGCCCCAAAAGTGGCTATGGTCATTAGAAAATTTATGTTTGAGAAATCCAACTTCAATAAACTTCGGATTCCGCTTATAAAGACCTTTTTGCCAAAAACAATAATGCCGGTAAAAAAAAGAGGCAGTTCAACCCACAAAGGAAGGTGGATGGAGAAAAAAGACAAAACTTCAAAGGGAGCAACCACTAATAAAGTGGCTATTGACCAGCGAAACTTATTGTTTTTAAGAAGTTCTTCGTAATTCATAGCTTTTCCTCTTCCAGTGAAGTTTTCTCAATTTTATTCATCGCTAGGGGTAAGGCAAGTCCTGCTAATAATAATAGACCTCCGGTAAATATGAAAACAGCTGGCAGACTAAAGGTTATCATAATAAATGCACCAGAACTAGGACCTAAAACACTACCCAAGTAAGTGGTACTGTTGGCAAGGCCAAAAACTTTCCCCCGATGTTCGGAAGGAGTAGAAAGACCGATAATAGTATTGGCAATAGGAATGATTGCTCCATAAAAAAGACCCAAACCAACTCTCAACAAGATTAACTGAGTAGTATT
>JADBKX010000095.1:2216-5116 GCA_014894735.1 Candidatus Sediminicultor sextus
ACGATCATTTCAGCAAAGAATACGACATAAAGATTTTTTTTCCAAATTTCCATTTTTTTCCCCTAAAATTTATTAAATATGATCTACTCATTACTATATAAGCAAATATACCTTAAAATATAAAAGAGCTATCAAAAACCTTAAGGAAAGACTGATGCCCGTATTATTAAGGAAGCAATGAAAGACTGTTCGGAATTAATATTACGCTATTAAAAAATATTTTTCAAGAGATATGGGACAAGAATGTGAAAGGGGTCGAAAATAATTTTGATTAATTTTTTATAAAAAAGAGGGTTTTTTAATGTTCTTGTAGAATAAAATACAAACCTTATAATTAGCGAATAAGGTAATTTTTCTCGAATGAGGGAGAATCTATAGAGGAGTATTATAGATGAAGCAGTATAAAGATATTACTTCCAGGGAAAATTTAATATATAAGTTAATAAAAGCCTTGAGTCAAAAAAAAGTTCGTGAAAGTAATGGATTATTTCTCATAGAAGGCACCAGGCTTCTTGAGGAAGCAAATAGCAGGGGAGTAAAAATAAAATACCTTATTATTAATGAAACCGTAGAAAATGTGCCAAAAATTAATCAAGGTTGCCAGGTTTTAAGGCTGCCCAATAATCTATTTAAGGAAGTTTCAGATACCGTTAGCCCTCAAGGAATAATAGCTGTAGCCGAGCAAATAGAAATATCATTGGCAGATATAATTCTTGGTGCAAATCCTTTAATAGTTGTTTTAAATGGCCTGCAAGATCCTGGAAATCTTGGAACAATCATACGAACCAGCGCTGCAGCAGGAGCTACTGCAGTATTATTAACTAAAGGGACGGTAGATTTATTCAACCCAAAAGTTATCAGATCTACCATGGGCTCATTGTTTCAGGTGCCTATTGTAAATGGTCTTGACGATGAGGAAACTGTCAGATGGTTAAGCTATAACTCTATAAAGATTATAGTAGCAGATTTAGATGGTGAAGAATATTACTATTCCGTTAACCTCAAAGAACCTTTCGCTTTGGTCATTGGAAACGAAAATAGAGGACCAAATGATATATGGAGGAAGGGAGCTTATAAGCAGATAAAAATTCCTATCTTGGGGTCCACTGAATCCCTAAATGCATCAGTAGCTGCTGGAATCATTTTATATGATGCAGTTCGTCAAAGATTGGGCAAATGATGCCAGCCTTTCCTGATTACTGTGATAGAGAAAAAATGTGACAAGGGACGGTTTACCCATTTGGTGTTTTGATTTGCTAAGTATTTCATGCTAAAATAAATAAAAGTCTCGCATTGGCGATAAGTTAATCGATTATTATTTTTAGATAGAGGGGTTCATATTATGAAAAAACAAAATAATTCAAGAGGTTTGAACAGATATTTACTTTTGACCAATTTGTATCAAGTCAGGTTAATATTCTTTTTGATTACCATATTCTTATTGGGTGTTACCTTCCCGGTATCCAGTGCCGTTTTAGATGTCAGGGAAGCAATTGTTAAAGTGTATACGGTCAGTAATTCGCCGGATTATTATAATCCCTGGAGCATGCAGGGACCCCAGGGTGTTTCAGGATCAGGATGTATTATTGAGAATAATCTTATTCTTACCAATGCCCATGTGGTGAGTGATTATACTTACTTACAGGTTCGGAAATATGGGGAAACCGAACGTTACCAGGCGCAAGTAATTGCTGTTTCACATTTAACCGACCTGGCTCTATTAAAAGTAGAAGACCCTGCCTTTTTTGACGGGGAACCTGCTTTATTATTTGGTGAATTACCTGAAACCCAGCAGGAAGTCCTGGTCTATGGATTTCCCATGGGCGGTGATATGTTGAGCATTACCAAAGGGATTATTTCCCGAATTGAACATCAGCCTTATGTCCATAGTTCTTCGTCATTTTTAGCCGGTCAAATCGATGCGGCAATCAATCCGGGTAATAGTGGTGGTCCGGTTCTGGTCAATGATAAGATTGTAGGTGTGGTCATGCAGGGTATTTCTTCTTCCCAGAATATCGGCTATATGGTGCCGGTTCCGGTTATTCGTCACTTTTTTGATGATTTGAAGGACGGTGCTTATGATGGATACCCCAGTCTGGGGGTGAGTTTGCAGGATATGGAAAATCAGGGTTTAAGAAAATATTATCAAATGGAGGAGGGACTAAGTGGTGTTCTGATCAATCAGATCATCCCCGGATCTCCGGCAGACGGATATTTACAGGCCGGCGATATTTTACTTTCCATCGGAGATTATGCGATCGGCAATGATGGAACCATAGAGTTCCGTACCAATGAACGAACCCAGTTGACTTATGTTATTCAACAAAAGCAGATTGGAGAGAAGATTCAGATGGAAATTTTAAGAGAAGGTAAAAAAATATCCCTCGACTTGAACCTCTCCCGTTCTTTAAAAAAGGATCAACTTGTCCCCATGGAAGAATATGAAACATTGCCTACTTATTATATCTATGGCGGCCTGATTTTTTGTCCTTTAAGTAAAAATCTACTGGATATCTGGGGTGCACAGTGGTATCAGTCTGCACCCAAGGAATTAATTTATCCTTTACTTAATAGTAATATTCCCGAAAAGGAAGATCAACAAGTGGTAGTTTTATTAAAAACTCTGGCCGCTAATGTTAATGAAGGTTATCAAAATGTGAATAGCTGGGTGGTAGATAAAGTGAATGGTGAAAAGATATGGAATTTAAGTGAGCTGATAAAAAAAGTTGAAAACAGCCTGGATCCTTATATTATATTTGAAGATAAATGGGGTCTACAAATCGTGATTGACCGGGAAAAGGCAGAGAATACGCATCAGGAGATTCTGCAAACCTATCGGATTCCTTTTGATCGTTCGGAAGATTTAAGAAAATAAAAGAAGTTAGTCTGATTTTACCGAA
>JADBKX010000095.1:5216-7399 GCA_014894735.1 Candidatus Sediminicultor sextus
AGGAGGTTTCAGATGCAATATTTAAGTATGTTTTTCTGGCTTTTTTTTATTTTTTCTTTATTGACTCCCTGGTTAAGGCAAAAAAATTTGGAAACATCTCGAATTTCTTTAATTAATCGAATTGAAAAAAAGAGAAAATCAAGAGTAATTGCCTTGATCCATCGTCAAGAAACCATGAGCATTTTAGGCATACCTTTAGTAAGGTATATCAATATTGAAGATTCCGAAGCTGTGTTGCGAGCGATAAGGTTGACCGATCCGGATTTACCGATTGATATTATTTTACATACACCGGGTGGATTAGTTTTGGCCGCAGAACAGATTTCCTTTGCCCTTTTAAGACACAAAGCTAAAGTGACTGTTTTTATCCCCCATTATGCCATGAGCGGGGGTACCATGGTTTCTCTGGCAGCAGATCAAATTATTATGGATGAAAATGCTGTTTTGGGACCGGTAGACCCCCAATTGGGTCAATATCCGGCTGTCTCAATTTTAAAGGTATTAAAAGATAAGGATAAGAATAAAATAGATGATGAAACCATGATTCAAGCTGATATTGCCAGAAAGGCAATTCGACAGGTTAGAGCATTTGTGAAAAAACTGCTTGTTGAAAATAAGTGTAGTAAGGAAAAAGCAGACAAGCTTGCCCAGATTCTGACGGAAGGTCGGTGGACCCATGATTATCCCATTACCTTCGAAGAAGCAAAGAAATTGGGGTTATGTGTATCCAGCGAAATGCCCAAAGAAATTTATGAATTGATGGACCTTTATCCTCAAAATCCAGGAAAACGTCCCTCTGTTCAGTATATCCCTTTGCCTTATAAAAAACCAATTACACCTCCTACTAAAAAGGTCTATTGTAAATAAGGAACAGGGGTCAATAAAATCTGCTAATTACCTAATTCTATATGGGGATAAGAAAAGGGCTAAAAACTCTAAGTTCTAAAAGGATAAAGCGGAATATATGGAAGAAAAAGAAAAAACCAAAGAGCAGTTAATAAATGAATTAATGAAATTACACCGGCAAATTGCCGAATTGGAAAAATCAGAAATTAGGCACCAGCAGATAGAAAAAGTATTAACTGATAATGAGGAAAAATATCGAATCCTGGTAGAAATGGCTACTGACTGCATTCATATAGAGACAGTAGAAGGCCGCATACTTGAATGTAACACTGCTGGGGCAAAGATGTTTGGTTACACTAAAGAAGAAATGATCGGTTTATCCATTACCGATTTGGTTCCCGAAGGGTTTGCAAAAAAAATACCTAAGGTTATTACCGAGAAAGAAGCTACTCAAGGTATTTTCGTCCCTCGAATAAGCAAAAAGAAAGATGGCACTATCTTTCCTACAGAAATTGCCACCAAAATTGTCAATATCGGAGGTGAACTCAGACTTATCGTTTATGTTCGTGATATCACCAGGCGCAAGAAAGCTGAAAAAAAGTTAAGAAAAGCCAGAAAAATGTTTGCCAGTCTCTTTAATTGCAGTCCGGAAGCTACTCTTTATCATGATAAAGAAGGCCGCATCATAAATATAAATCCCCGTTTTACTGAATTATTCGGCTATACCCCAGAAGAGATGATAGGTAGAAAAATTGATGAAGGGATGATTTATCCTGCAAATAAGATAAAGGAAGGGAAGATTCTAACTCAAAAAGCATTTAACGGATTTTCTGAATATGAAACCATTAGAAAGAAAAAAGATGGCACTTTAATTCCAGTACTTATCTCTTCAGCCCCGGTTATCATTGATAAAAAAGTTCAGGGAACTATCACTTTATATAAAGATATTAGCGAGCGTAAAAAAGCCGAAGAAGCCTTACGAAAAAGTCAGCAGGAATTTGTCAGCCTATTTAACAGCAGCCCAGAGGCTTTAGTTTATCTGGGTGAAAAAGGTAATGTTATAGATATAAATCCCCGCTTTACCGAACTTTTCGGTTATCCTTTAGATGAGATTAAAGGTAGAAGTATCGCTGATGGGGAGATTCACCCCCCGAATAAAATAGAGGAAGGGAAAGATTTAGTTAAGATGGCCTCATCTAAAGGATTTCTTAACTATGAAACCATTAGAAAGAAAAAAAATGGAACCTTATTTCCGGTTTCTATATCTGGTTCCAGGGTTATGCTCGATGGCAAGTTTCAAGGGACGATAGGGATGTACAGAGATATCACCGAACGCA
>JADBKX010000144.1 GCA_014894735.1 Candidatus Sediminicultor sextus
AAATTTTTTTGACTTTTCCTAATATATATGTTATCTTATTAAAAATTTAATATTTGTACCTCACTTTTTCCTTAAGTGAGGTAGAGGCGCGAGCAATAATCAGTACTGGTGATGAGATGAGCATCTTTGATTCTCCAGGAAAGGTATTCTCGCCGAAGCGTAAAGATAACAGCTCTAATCTTTATGTTGGGCTTATGGTTAAAAGCCATAAGACTGTCATCAGAATCTATACCCTGGTTTCTGGTGGAGCGCTATCTCATCAAATGAGAAAATGGGGGCAAATTTAATTGTCAGATTATTTAAAGGCAATTGATGAGCATAGCGTTTATCAATTGCCTTTTTTATTTATGAATTTAGAAATTGCTTCGTCGTCAATGCTCCTCGCAATGACATTTTGCTATTAGCATACATATTTATAGGAGGAATAAATGAATAATCAAAATAACATAACACCTCAAATTAACCGAGAGGGCTTTTCCCTGAATAAATCCGGAAATTTAGAATTTGACCGATGTGAACTTGTAAAATTAGCCCAAAAATACGGAACCCCCTGTTATATCTTTTCGGAAAATATAATTAGAAGAAAATGCCGCCAATATACTTCTGCTTTTACTAAAAGAAACATTGATTTTGAAGTAATCTATGCTGGTAAAGCCTTCCTGGTTAAAGCAATGTGCCATATTTTAAAGGAAGAGGGTTTAGGCCTGGATGTTTCTTCTGGCGGAGAATTATATACTGCCCTTTCAGCAGGATTCCCTCCGGATAAAATATTTTTCCATGGGAATAATAAATCCAAAGTGGAAATAGAATTTGCTCTTAAAGAAAAAGTTGGCACCATGATGGTAGAAAGTGAATATGAACTAGACTTGATTGACCAGATTGCAGAAAGTTTAAATACAAAAGTGAGAATCATTCTCCGGGTAACACCGGGGATAGATACCCATACCCATAAATATATTCAAACCGGACAGGTAGATTCAAAATTTGGAATCAATATTGACCAGGTTCCCAGTTTTATGAAAAAAGTATTATCTAAGGAACATATTAGCTATAATGGTTTACATTTTCATCTCGGCTCACAAATTTTTGATCTATCTCCTTATGTTCTTGCTATTAAAGAAATGGTAAAACTGATAAGAAAGATAAAAGACCTGGAGGGAGTGGATACCCTGAATTTAAATTTAGGCGGAGGATTGGGGGTAAAGTACTTAGAATCTGACTTGCCTCCTTCTATAGAAAATTTTGTAAATTTAATGGTTGATAATGTAGAAAATGAGGTAGGAAAAAACAATCTAATGATGCCCAAAATTTTAATGGAACCGGGTAGGTCCATTGTGGCTGAAGCAGGAATCACTCTCTATACTATCGGTAACATAAAAGAGATACCGGGGGTTAGAAAATACCTTATTATGGATGGCGGAATGGCTGATAATCCTCGACCCATCCTTTATGAAGCAAAATATGAAGCTGTTTTGGTAAATAAAATAAATAGTAATCTGCCTGAAGAAGTGGTAACTATTGCTGGAAAATGTTGTGAATCAGGAGATATCCTAATTAAAGATTTAAAACTTCCCTCGGCTTCCCCCGGAGATCTTTTGGCAGTATTTACCACTGGGGCATACCATTATTCTATGTCAAGCAATTATAACCGACTTTCGCGGCCAGCGGTTGTCCTGGTAAATCAAGGAAAAGATGATTTAATTGTAAAAAGAGAAACTTATGCTGATATTGTAAGAAATGATACTAAGCCAGAATGGTTCAAATAAAAAATAATGTAAAGGTAATATTTATGAGAATAATAGTAAAATTTGGCGGAACCAGTGTTCAGGACCCTGAAAGAATTAGAAAAGCCGCTCAATCAATAATTCAACAAGCAAAAAAAGGATATGAAATAGTAGCGGTTGTTTCAGCAATGGGGAATACCACAGATACTTTAACTTCTTTACTTAAAGATTCTGTTAAAGATCTTATTGAGGATAGAGATTATGCTGATTTTGTTTCTATGGGAGAGCGGATAAGTGCCAGAGTTCTTGCAGCAACTATTAAATCTATGGGATTTTCTTCGAGATATTTTGACCCCGCAGATAAGGATTTTCCTATTATTACTGATTCAAATTTTAACCAAGCCAAAATTCTTTCTCAAGAAAGTCAAGAAAAATGCCAAAATATTATTAAACCTTTACTCGAAAAAAAACTTATTCCTGTAGTATGTGGTTTTTTAGGTAGAAGCTGTGAAGATGGAAGTATAACCACTCTTGGCCGGGGCGGCAGCGATATCACTGCTTTTGCCCTGGGAAACTTTTTAGAAGCTGACGAAGTAATCATCGTAACCGATGCAGTGGGAGTATTGAGTGCTGATCCCCGGATAATAAAAGAACCCATAACTATAAAGAAAATAAGCGTGGAAGAGATGGGAGTCCTTGCTGAAGGTGGAGCAAAAGTTTTACATCCACAGGCCTTAAAATATAAAACGGATAGAATGAAAGCAAAGATAATTCACTTTCAGAACGGAAACTTAGCAGCAGAAGGTACAGAGATAATAGGGGCTTTTAAAAGTAAATTAACTCTTTTTAAAGAAAAACTGACTATGTTAACTGTCCTGGGAACGGAAATTTTTAATACGCCGGGGCTATTAAAAAAAATAATTACCCCTATTTCCGACAATCATATTAGTCTGTACGGTGTTTCTATCGGTACAAAACATATTGGAATCTATGTTATGGAGAATTATACCCAGCAATCTTATGATCTAATTCATCCTATTGTAATTGAAGATGAGAAATTAAAATCAGTTACTTTAAAAAATGATATTGCATTAATTATTGCCAAAAGCAGAGATTTTATTGAAACACCGGGTATTATTGAAAGAATTACCCATCCTCTGGCTCAAAATAATATAAATATAATTGAAATGACTACTATCAAAACAGATATTTTAATCTTTTTAGAATGGAAAGATAGGAAATTCGCTTACCAAATAATAGACAAATCATTGGAAGAGGCAGGGATCGTGATAACTAATAATTAAATAAAAAAGGAGGAACAAAAAATGTTTAAAGGATCTCTCGTAGCTATGATCACCCCATTTACAAAAAATGATGAGGTCGATGAAAAAGGAATAAAGGAATTAGTGGAGTTTCATATAAAAAATGGAACAAACGGGATTGTCCCCTGTGGCACTACCGGGGAATCGCCTACTCTTTCTCATGAGGAACATAAAAAAGTAGTAGAGTTAACCATAAAAGCAGTAGCGGGAAGAGTTCCGGTCATTGCCGGTACCGGTTCAAATTGCACTAAAGAGGCCTTAGATCTAACTTCTCATGCTAAGGGAGCAGGGGCAGACGGAGCTCTCATAATCACCCCTTATTATAACAAACCTACTCAAAAGGGATTATATCTGCATTTTAAAAAGATAGCAGAAGAAATAGATATACCTATTATTATCTATAATGTCCCCTCTCGAACTGGAGTGAATATGTTACCTGAAACTTTAGCAGAATTAGCAGAACTCAAAAATATTGTGGCAGTAAAAGAAGCCAGTGGAAATTTAGATCAGATGACCGAAATCGTTGAATTGTGCGGAGACAAAATCACCCTTCTCTCCGGAGATGATAAATTATTACTTCCTGTGCTATCCATAGGAGGAAAAGGAGTAATCTCGGTGGTAGCTAATATTATCCCCCGGGATGTTTCCGATATGGTTAGAGAATTCGAAGAAGGAAATTACCAGAAAGCTAAAGAAATTTTTTTATTTAAAGTTTATCCCTTAAGTAATGCTATGTTTTACGAAACTAATCCTATCCCGGTTAAAACCAGTGCCCGGTTAATGGGGCTGCCTTCCGGTAATTTACGTTTACCTATGTCTCCTATGAGTGAAAATAATCTATTAAAATTAAAAGCAGATTTAATTAAATTTGGTTTACTGGAGGGATAAGATTATGATTAAAGTGATAGTATGCGGCGGTTGTGGAAAGATGGGATCGAAAGTTGCGCAATTAATATACCAAAATAAAGATATGGGATTGATAGGAATCATTGAATCCCCTTCTCATCCTGATATAGGGAAAGATTGGGGAATGTCTCTCGGTTTAGGAAAAACTGGTATAATTGTTAAAAATAATCTAGAAGAAATAATCCCGGTTACTGATCAAATAGTTGAATTTACTAACCCTCAAGTATCCATTCAACATTTGAAAATTGTCTCTAAATATAAAAAAGCTATGATTATAGGAACTACCGGGTTCTCCTCAGAAGAAATTGAAACAATTAATAAATTAGCTCAAGGCATTCCTTTTCTTCTCTCGCCAAATATGTCTTTAGGAGTAAATCTACTCTTTAAACTTGCTGCTGAAACTGCTGCTGCTTTGGGTGATGATTACGATATAGAAATTGTAGAAGCCCATCATCGTTTCAAAAAAGATGCCCCTAGCGGAACGGCGAAAAAATTAGCCCAACAAATTGCTAAAGCCAAAGGAATAAATCTGGATGAAGTGGTAATCTATGGGAGAGAGGGAATAATTGGAGAAAGGGGAAAGGGAGAGATCGGTATCCACTCGATTCGAGGAGGGGATATTACCGGTGAACATACGGTGATGTTTACTACCTTAGGTGAGAGATTGGAATTAACTCATAAAGCCCACAGCCGCGATACCTTTGCTTATGGCACAATCCAGGCAATAAAATTTATGGAAGGCAAATCTGCTGGATTTTACGAAATGAAAGATGTACTGAAGATATGAAAATAGATTTTGTTAAAATGCATGGATTGGGGAATGATTTTATTTTAATAGACTGTTTAAGTAAACCATTGGGTGATTCATCATTTCTTTCTTATCTGGCAAAAAAACTTTGTAATCGCAATTTTGGAATTGGCGCAGATGGATTAATGCTTATCTTACCCTCATCTAAGGCAGATTTAAGAATGAGAATTTTTAACTACGATGGCAGTGAAGCCCAGATGTGTGGAAATGGAATTAGATGTTTCGCTAAATATGCCTACGAAAATAAATTGGTTTCAAAAAATAAATTCACTGTAGAGACCTTAGCAGGTATAATAATTCCAGAATTAACAATTACAAATAATAAAATTTTGGGCGTCAAAGTAAACATGGGCACCCCAAAATTAAGACGAAGAGAAGTACCTATGAACGGTAAAGATACCTCCAGAGTTGTAAATGAAACATTGAAGATAAATCCAGAGCAGACTTTTAAAATCACCTGTGTCTCTATGGGAAATCCTCATTGTATAACCTTTGTCAATGATGTACAATCTATACCGGTAGATGAAATAGGCCCAAAAATTGAAAATCACCCCCTCTTCCCTGAAAAAACCAATGTAGAATTTATTCAAGTTTTAAATAAACAAGAGATAAACTTCAGAGTATGGGAAAGAGGAGTTGGAGAAACTTTGGCTTGCGGAACCGGAGCATGTGCAGCTTTAGTAGCTGCAGTTTTGAATAAAAAAACCGATCGGGAAGCTACAATTCACTTACCGGGAGGAGATTTAGATATCCAATGGGCTAATGATGGACATGTTTATATGACTGGACCAGCAGAATTGGTATTCAGGGGAGAAATGGAAATTTAATAGTACGATTTTTCAAAATTTTAATAGAAAGGAATTTTATTGATGAAGATAGCACAAAGAATAGAAACTATCCCCCCTTATCTATTTGCAGAAATTGATAAGAAAAAAGAAGAAGCTATTAAAAAGGGAGTAGACATTATTAATTTAGGTATTGGTGACCCTGATAAACCTACTCCTAATAATATAATTGAAAAATTAAGAGAAAGTGTTAAAGACCCTAAAACCCATAATTACCCACCCTATGCGGGAACAGCCGAATTTAGGCAGGCAGTTGCCTTATGGTATAAAAATAGATTTGGGGTTGACTTAGACCCGGATAGAGAAGTAATGGCTCTTATCGGCTCCAAAGAGGGAATAGCTCATATCTTTCTGGCTTTTATTGACCCGGGAGATTTCAGTCTTATACCTGATCCCGGTTACCCGGTCTACAAAACAGGAACTCTATTTGCCAATGGCTTCCCTTATATCATGCCCTTATTAGAAGAAAATGATTTTTTACCTGACTTAGAAGAAATAGATGAAGAGGTCGCCCAAAGAGCTAAATTAATGTTTATCAACTACCCCAACAATCCTACTGCTGCAGTGGCCAATAAAGATTTTTTTGAAAAGGTAGTAAAATTTGCAAAAAAAAATGATATCCTGGTTTGCCATGATTTTGCTTATTCCGAAATGACCTTTGATAATTACAAGGCCAACAGTTTTTTAGAAGTAAACGGGGCTAAAGAAGTGGGCATAGAATTTCATTCTTTATCCAAAACTTACAATATGACTGGCTGGAGATTGGGTTTTGCAGTGGGAAACAAAGAAGCTATTTCAGCTCTCTCTATTATAAAGACCAATATTGACTCGGGTGTATTCAAGGCAATACAACAAGCCGGGGTAGAAGCCTTAACCGGTCCTCAGGATAATATAGAGAAGATGAATAAAATTTATACCGGTAGACGAAATGTAGTGATAAATGGACTAAATAAATTAGGGTGGAACTTAAAACCAACTAAAGCTACTTTTTATATCTGGATCCCTACTTTGAACAAAATGAGTTCTGTGGAATTTTCTAATCTATTACTAGAAAAAACGGGAATAATTGTAACCCCGGGAATCGGCTACGGAGAATATGGAGAAGGATATGTAAGAATTGCTTTAACCGTTGAAGAAAAAAGATTAGAAGAAGCAATAGGAAGAATGGAAAAAGCTGGTCTTAGTCAGGAATAGAAAAGAAAGGTAAAACTGTATTCCCCGAAGGAAGAATATACGATTTAAAACTTTCGCCATATTTCTCTTTAACATATTCTATAGCTTGGGTAATATTCTCCATAGAAATAAAAAATAATTTGCGGACTTTTTCCGGAGGCAGGGAAGAAATTAAAATCACTTCAACTTCTTTTACTAATTTAGCTATGCTATAAGCTTTGTGACCGCCCAAAACAAATTTCTTCTTTAAGCGTTTAATTATATCATCAGGCGCATTTGCCTCTTCTATCCAATTTTCAAAAGTAGGCTCTCCATAACCCTCAGAACATTCAGCAAGTAGAATAATTGTTCCTCCTGATTTTACTGCTTGGTAAGCATTGTCTAAGGCTTTCTGAGCTTGATAAACATTAATATCTTTAGGATAACCGCCAGCACTAGCAATCACAACAT
>JADBKX010000041.1:0-19398 GCA_014894735.1 Candidatus Sediminicultor sextus
TCATATTCTTTAATCTTTAGATAGAGGGTTTTATAATTTATCTTTAATAATCTAGCTGCTTTAGCCTTATTCCAATTAGTTCTTTTTAACACTTCTAAAATAATTCTTCTTTCCGTATCTCGAGAAAGTTGGCTAATATTTTTTTTAAGGGAGAAGTCGTGGGGGAAATTATTCTGGTCTTTTTCCGATAGGGGGGTAGGCACCAGGTCTACCCCTACTTTGTTGTCTTTGATATAAAAAGGTAAATGCTCTGGTAGAATAATATCTTCAGCCATAATAATTGCCTGCTGAATAACATTTTGAAGTTCCCGAACATTACCTGGCCAGAAATAATTTATCAGCAACTTCATACTTTCTTCCGAGATATTCTTAATATTCTTTCCAAATATCGGGTTAAACTGATTTAGAAAATGCAAAGCTAATAAGGGTATGTCTTCTTTCCTCTCCTTTAAAGTAGGAAGGAAGATAGAAAAAACATTTATACGATAATATAAGTCTTCTCTAAAAGTCCCTCTTTTTATATCCTCTTCTAAATTGGTATTACTGGCAATGATCATTCGCACGTCAATTTTAATCGGATACTTTTCTCCGATACGGTTTATCTCCCCTTCCTGAAGTGCTCTTAATAACTTAGCTTGAATATTAACTGATAAATTACCAATCTCATCTAAAAAAAATGTCCCGCTTTGCGCTAATTCAAATTTACCTATTCTTTTCGCTATTGCCCCGGTGAAGGCCCCCTTAGTATGACCAAATAATTCACTCTCTATCAAAGTCTCTGGCAAGCTGGCGCAATCAACGGCTATAAATGGTCGTTCTCTTCTGGGACTGTATTGATGAATAGTTTTCGCAATTAATTCTTTCCCGGAACCGCTTTCTCCTCTAATCAACACAGTAGCATTGGTTGGGGCAACTTTTTCAATCTTATACAGTACTTCTTTTATTTTATCGCTTTTTCCAATAATATTCTTAAAATTAAATTTATCTCTCAGTTGATGCCTTAAGGAAATTACTTCTTGAGATAAATCATGAGCCTGAAGAGCTCTTTTAATGATTATCTTTAATTCTTCATAGTTAAAAGGCTTACTAATATAATCGTAAGCTCCAAGTTTCATCGCCTTTACTGCAGTTTCTACAGTCTGATAAGCAGTTAACATAATCACTGAGATATCCTTATCAATGGCTGTTATTCTCTCTAAAGTCTCAATCCCATCTATTCCGGTCATCTTTATATCCAAAAGGACTAAATCAGGCAAATTTTCTTTGACCTTTATCAAACCTTCCTTACCGCTATGGGCAATAAAAACTTTGTATTCTTCCTCCTCTAATAATTCAAGCAGACTCTGGCATAAATCTACTTCATCATCAATTATTAAAATATTAGCCTTAGTCATTATATCCCATCCACCACCTGCTTTTTCTCTTTTCTTTTTTCCAGGGGTAAGAAAATAGTAAAAATTGTCCCCTTTCCTAACTTACTCTCTACCGAAATATCACCCTTATGTTCCTTGATGATATTCTGACAAATAGAGAGACCTAAACCAGTGCCTTCCTCATAAGTAGTAAAAAAGGGTTTAAATATTTTTTTGAGATTTCCTTTCGAGATGCCTACCCCCGTATCTTCAAATTTTATTATTATTCCTTTTCGGGTAGAATCAAAACTGGTAGTAATATAAAGTTCTCCACCATCTTTCATCGCCTGTATGGCATTAGAAATTAAGTTTAAAAAAACCTGTTCTAGGCAATCTGAATCAAACCAGCCCTGGGGCAATTTTGAATCATATTTTCTAATGATCTTTATATTCTCCGGAAGAAAATGCTTTAAAATCGGCTCTAATCTTTCTAATATTTCATTGATAGGGTGATAGTCAAAATTAGAGCGAGAGGGACGAGAAAAATTTAACAAGCCATAGATAGTCTTATCTATGCGGTTTATATTTCTTTGAATTGCTTTTAATTTTTCTATGGTGTAATTATCAGCATATTTGCTCTCTAAATGTTGAACAATTAGGCTTATGATAGCTAAAGGATTCTTAACCTCATGGGCTACACTGGTCACCAATTCTCCGATGAGAGATAATTTTTCCGATTGAATAAGCTGGGATTGAACTTTTCTTAATTCTTTAGTTTTTTTCATTACTTTTTTCTCTAAGTTTTCATTTAACTGCATCAGGTTTTGTGATAATTTTCTTCTTTCGGTAGCGATATTCCTACCGCTTAGATAAATAATAGTCTCTCCTTCTTTAGTAGTGAATACCCTACCGGAGAAGTCACCAAGTAAAAGTTCTCTTCCTGGCTTATTTACCTTTATTTCTATATTCTTTACCCTTTTTTCCTTTATTATTTTATCTCTTAATTTTTTTATTATTTCTTCAGGTATGAATTCATAAATAAAACTACCGATCAATTCTTCTTTCTTTTTTCCAGCAATTTCTTCAAAAGCCTGATTCACTCTCCTAATTTTTCCTTCATCATCCAGGGCTATTTGAAAATTTGATGAGTAGTCTAATAGGTATTTAATATAATTCTGTTGGTCATATTCTAATTCTAAATCTTTCTCTTTAGCTTTATTTTCTTTATTGTCTAATTTTTTGGTGTCCAAAATTGCCCACCTAAATTTTTATTTATATTAGATCACGGTTATTTCCCAAAAAGCCAAAAATATTTTCAACAGACTTTATATATATGGTAGGGGCACAATGCCTGCCTGTGCGTGCCTGCCTGTGCGTGTACGCACGCAGACAGGTCCGCACGCAGACAGGAATTGTGCCCTCGCCATATGATTACCTAATTTCTTCTGTGGGTACGATGTCTACCTGTGCGTGTACGCACGCAGACAGGCATCGTGCCCCTACACATTACGAATTACAGATTGCTTGTTACTGTTTTTCATTTCACTATACACTCTACGTTCCTCACTGCTTATGTTTTCTTACTTTTTTTCTTCAAAATATTCATAAACACCAGGGAAACCAATACAACTCCTATTAAAATAGCCTGAGTAATAGTTAATAAATTAAATACTTTGTAATTATTTTCGTAAAATCTGAAAAATTCTATGGTAAAGCGTGCAATTGAATATAATATTAAAAAACTTAAGAAGAGAAATCCATCATATTTCTTATATTTTTTCATCCAGAGAAGAATAAAAAAGATTAAAAACCCATACAAAGAACTATACAGTTGAGTAGGAATTACCGGGAGAGTATTGGAACTTCCGGAGGCAATCAATCCATCTTTTAATTGCTGTAAATATACCGGGGGCATAGGTAAAGAAGGAAATTTAATCCCGTAATTTTCTGAAACTAGACCAAAACAGCAGCCATTTAAAAAACAGCCTATCCTCGCGATCCCTAATCCGAGAGCAATGGAGGGAGCAACAACATCAGCATATTTCCAGAATGATATCTTAGTTCTTTTGACATACAACCAGCATAGAAAGTAAGCTACAAAAAATCCTCCTAAAAAGCTTAATCCACCCTGCCTGAAATATAATATTTGCATAGGGTTTCTCATATAATAATCAAGGTTAGTTAAAACATATCCCAATCTGCCCCCAATCAGGGCACCTAAAATCACGTACAAACTTAAATCTAAAATTCTTTCCGGGTCTTCTCCGCTTTTTTTTGCTTCTTTCATAGCAAAAAGAATGGCTGCAATAAAAGCTAAAGCCATCATCACTCCGTAAGAATAAATGGAAAATGAACCAATGTTAAATAATATTCTATACATTAAAATTTACTCCTTATCTTGTTCTTTATATTTTTCCTCTTCTTCCCATTTTTCCCCTTTTTTCCCTTCTCCTTCGTTTTCTCTTTCCGGGGCACGGAACAAAACATGAATCAATAATACTAACATTCCGCATACTATCGCCGAATCGGCAAAATTAAAAACCGGCCAGATTCTAAAATCTATAAAATCTATTACCCTTCCATCAATTCTCACCCGATCAATCAGATTGCTCACTGCACCGCCCAGGACAAGCGTTAAAGGGATATACATAAAAGGATCTTTCTTGAAAATTATTTTTTTGTAAATTAAGATAATCAAAATTACGGAAATTGATGCTGCTATTACAAAGAATATTGTTTGATATCTAAAAAGCCCAAAGGCGGTATATGGATTCTCTATATAAGTAATATGAAATATTCCTTCAATTACCGGTATAGACTCACCTATATGCATATTGTACTGAATGTAAATTTTACTTACCTGATCAAGAAATATAATAAATAGGGCAAAAAGTATATATCCCATGGTATTTCTTTTACTCCTCAAAATGTTCATGCATTACTTTAGCACATTTTTCACAAATAGTGGGATATTTCTGGTCTCCTCCTACGGTCTCACTGTCACACCAGCACCTTTCACACTTCTTACCTGGCGCCCTGGTTATCAGTACTTTAATATCTGGAAATTCAACACCCGTATAGGCATCAGAAGAAAGTCCTTTTTCTCCTTTTCCGCGAACTATATCGGTTTTAGAAACGATAAATATGGTTTCCAGCTGATCCTTAAAGGAGATTAAATAATCATAAATTTCTTTATCTTCGGTATAAATATTTACCTGCGCTTCTAAAGAATTACCAATAAAACCTTCCCCTCTTTTTATTTCCAGTGCTTTTAAAACATCTTTTCTGATTTTTAAGATGTTATCCCATTTTTTTTCTAAATTTCTATCCATATAATTTTCATTTACTTCCGGCCAGGAAGCGAGAAAAACGCTTTCTTCGCTTTTTTCAATTTCTCTTAAGTACTGCCATATTTCCTCCGCGGTAAAACTTAATACCGGTGCAATCAGTTTAACCAAATCATTTATTATCTGATACAATACTGTTTGAGCTGCCCGGCGCTCTTCGGAATCGGCAAAGGCGGTGTAAAGTCTATCCTTAATTATATCCAGATAAAATGAACTCAAATCGACAGCACAGAAGTTATGAATTTCATGATAAAGGGAATGAAATTCAAACTTATCATAGCTTTCATTTACTCTTTTCACCAAATTTTGAAAATTACTCAAGACCAACCTGTCTAATTCGTTAAGTTTATCATAAGAAACTACATCTGTATCAGGATTAAAGTCTGATAAATTTCCCAGGATAAACCGGGCAGTATTTCTAACCCTTCGGTATATTTCCACTAATTGATCTAATATCTTGGAAGAGATCCTGATATCTGTCCGGTAATCAGAAGAGGCCACCCATAATCTCAATATATCTGCTCCGTATTTTTCAATAATCTCCTGAGGGGCAATGACATTGCCTATGGATTTGGACATTTTCCTGCCTTCTGCATCGACAATAAAACCATGAGTAAGAACAGTTTTATAAGGTGCCTTTCCAAAAGCAGCTACCGAAGTCAGTAGTGAGGTTTGGAACCAGCCTCTATGTTGGTCTGTCCCCTCTAAATACATTTCTGCCGGCCAGTGGAGTTCCTCTCTCTTCTTGAGCACCGCCGCATGACTGCATCCCGAATCAAACCATACATCCATTATATCTTTCTCTTTCTCAAAATCTTTACCCTGGCAGTGGGGGCACTGATAATCTTTAGGTAAAATCTCTTGGGCGGACAGGGCAAACCAGGAATCTGACCCTTTTTCCAGGAACAATTTTTTAACCGAATTTATCGTTTCTTCATTTACTATAATTTCTCCGCATCCTTTACAATAGAAAACCGGGAGGGGTACTCCCCATACCCTTTGACGGGAAATGCACCAGTCGGTTCTGCTCTCTACCATACCATACATTTTTTCCTTACCCCAGGCAGGAACAAATTGAACCCTTTCTATCTCTTTTAGAGCTAAATCACGAAAGGCTTCGATGTTAACAAACCATTGCTCGGTCGCCCGAAATACTACCGGTTTTTTGCAGCGCCAGCAGTGGGGATAAGAATGCATTATTTTTCCAACCTTCAATAAAGCTCCATTCTTATTTAACTCTTCTATTACCGCAATATTTCCTTCTTTATAAGTTAATCCTTTAAACTTTCCACCTTCCTGGTTAAATTTTCCCTGGTTATCAAGGGTAGTAAATATAGGTATTTTATATTTTATTCCTATCTCATAATCCTCCTGTCCGTGTCCCGGTGCAGTGTGTACACAACCGCTCCCTTCATCCAATAAAACATGGTCTCCTAATATCATTAGCGAGTCTCTATCAAAAATAGGATGTTTACACTTTAAACCCTCAAATAATTTACCTTTTGCTTTTCCGATAATCTTGTAATCTACAATTTTAATTTCTTTCATTACTTTTTCTACCAGGGCGGAAGCCAATAAGAGATTCCCCTCTTCTGTTTCAACTAAACTGTATTCAATGTCCGGATGAAGAGCAACAGCCATGTTACCGGGAATAGTCCAGGGAGTAGTAGTCCAGATAAGTACAAAGTTTTTTTCTTCTGTGCTCTCCGGGAATACTTTTTTCAAACTATCTTTCACCAAGAATTTAACATATATTGAAGAAGATTCTTTGTTGTGATATTCTATCTCGGCTGCTGCTAAAGCTGTTTCACAATGAGCACACCAGTATACCGGTTTTAATCCTTTGTAGATATATCCTTTGGAAAACATCTTTTTAAATATTTCTATCTGTTCTGCTTCATAAGCAGGGTTAAGGGTTAGATAAGGGTTTTCCCATTCTCCCATTACCCCTAATCGTTTAAACTCTTCTCTTTGCACGTTGATATAATATTTGGCATACTCTGTACACTTCTTCCTTAGTTCAACCGGGTCTACCTCGCTTAAGCCAACTTTCATATCTTTGGTAACCTGAAACTCTATAGGTAAACCATGGGTATCCCATCCGGGAACATAGCAGGAATTATATCCTTTCATCGATTTATACTTGGGGATTATATCTTTTAATATCTTATTATAGGCGGTCCCAATATGTATTTTGCCATTAGCATAGGGAGGTCCATCGTGCAAGATGTATTTTTTCAGGTTTTTCTTTTTTTCCAATACTTTCTTGTATGTTTCCTGTTCTTCCCAAAATTCTAACAACTTAGGCTCTTCCTGGGCCAAGTTTGCTTTCATCTTAAATTTTGTTTTCGGTAAATTTAAGGTATCTTTGTATTCCATTCTAATTACTCCTCGTGCTTTATAATTTACATAATAATATGATTGTAAACCAACTGGAATTCTGAGTTCTCAACTAATTTTTTCTATTTTATCTAAAAATTTACTTTGGCTGATATCGTAAATCTTAATAAGTTTATTTTTGCTGGTTTCCCCTGAAATTATTTCGATTTTTGATTTCGCTACATCGAAATATTTAGATAGATAGGCAATACATTCTTTATTGGCTTTGCCTTCGACCGGCGGGGCGGTGATGGAAATCTTTAAAGCGTTATTATACACTCCAACAATTTTATTCTTGGATGAACCGGGGACAATTTTTACCTTGATTACGATATCATTCCCCGTAATTTTAAAATAATCATTGATATCGTTGCTCATCTTCTGTTTCTTTGGATTTAAAATTTTCTTCTATGCCTAATCCTTCTAATTTACCCGTTTTCTCTCCGGAAACTTTATTCTTTGTTTTTACTTTAGACATCTCATTCTCTTTAAACTCGTAATTTCCTTCTTCCCCAAAATCCTCATTTTCAATCATTTTTAGGTATAAATTCAACATTGATTTAAATTTTTCTTTAAATGTAAACTTATATCTTCGCAGGTTATCAATTTCATTTTTTAACAGGTCTTCTTTTTGAAAGACCTCTTGTTTTAACGCCTTAGCTTCCATCTCTGCTTTTTCTATGATTACCCTTGCTTCCTTTTCTACCCTGCCCCTCATCTCTTCGGCAGATTTTTGGGTATTTAGTAAGGCGTTCCTCAAAGTTTCTTCAATCTCTCCAAATTCTTTTAATTTTTCTTGTATTTTTTCTATTTCTTCATTAAGTCTTACGTTTTCATTGATTAATTCTTCGTAGTCTTTTACTATCTTATCTAAAAAATCATCTACCTCTTCTTCGTTATAACCTCTGAATGACCTAGAAAATTCTTGCTGTTCGATATCCATTGGTGTAATTCTCATTCAATTATCCCCCCTCATTTAATATTTCAGTTAATTTTTTTTATAACCATTAAAAAGCTATACTAACAAGTATATTAATTAGTGCTCTTTGCAGCACGTTTAGTAAAAAAAAGACAATTATCGGTGAAAGATCTAACCCCATACCCCCTAAAGGCAATATAATCCTAAAGGGCGCCAAAACCGGTTCGGTAACTCTATAGATAAACTGAACCACCGGGTTGTAGAAATCTATAGGCATCCAGGTTAAAAATATTCTTGCTAAAATTAAATAACTGTAAAGTCTGAAAACTGTATTAATTATTTGCAACAGTAAAAGCATAGATAATATTTTACTTCCTCTTTTATCACTTTATACAGGCAATTTAAATTAGTGGTTAATGAAACCCGAATATTCCTCGGCCGATTCTAACCATATTAGCGCCTTCTTCTATAGCTACCTCAAAATCATCAGTCATCCCCATGGAAAGATAGTCCATTTTAACGTTCTTTATATTTTTACTCTTTATTTCTTTAGATAATTCCCTAAGTTTCCTAAAATATGGACGAACTTTTTCTTTATCTTCTTCTATTGGTGCAATAGTCATTAAACCTCTAACTCTTATTCTGTAAAATTCAGATATTTCTTTTAGAAAAGGTTCTACTTCTTCCGGTTTAATTCCGTATTTGCTTTCTTCCCCGGAAACATTCACCTCAACTAAAACATTCGTTGTCTTCCCAAATTGCAAAGAACGTTTATCTATTTCTTTGGCTAATTTTATACTATCTACAGTTTGAATACAATCAAATATTTCTATAGCGTATTTTACCTTATTAGTCTGCAGGTGTCCTACTAAATGCCACTCTGTATCGGCAGTCAAAATTTGATATTTTTCTTTAGCCTCCTGAACTTTATTTTCGCCAATTATTTTTACCCCAGCATTTATAGCTTCTTTTATTTGCTCTATGGTAGCAGTTTTAGTTACCGCCACCAATTTTATTTCCTCGGGGTTTCTATTCACCTTTAAGGCTGATTTTTTAATTTTTTTATTTATTATTTCCAAATTATTTTTAATTGTTTCCACAAGTCATAACCTTTTCTGATTTATTTTTTGCTTTCTGATCGGTCAAAGAAAAAATAAAAACATTCATTCAATGAACCTTAAAGTTTTATGCTCTATATTTCTTTATCGTTTTTGAAATAATTTTTTATTCTTTCTCCATTAACGATATATACTACCCTTTCTGCTAAATTTGTAGCATGGTCAGCAATTCGTTCAATATTATTAGAAACAAAAATCAAATAAATCGCCCTGCTGATAGTATGTGGGTCTTCCATCATGAAAGTTAAGAGTTCACGAAATATCTGATTATCCAAATCGTCAACCGTCTTATCTCTTGCCCATACTTCCTTGGCTGACTCTACATCTCCGTTAAAATAGGCATTTAAGCTATCTTTCAACATATTCTGAGCAATTTCAGCCATTCGGGGAATATCTATTAGGGGTTTTACCATTGATTTGGTTGATAGATATTGACTAGCCTTAGCTATGCTTACGGCATGATCTGCTACTCTTTCTAAATCAGATACGGTCTTATAGCCACAGCCGATTATCCTTAAATTTTGGGCAATGGGATGACGTAGAGCGATCAATTGCAAACACTGTTCTTCGATATCTAATTCCATTTTATCAATTATATCATCATTTTCAATTACCTTTGCCGCTAAATCCAAATCCTGTTCAACTAAAGACTTTATTGACATATCAATTGCTTCTTCTACTAAATTTGCCATCTTTGTCAGACTTTCCCTTAAACCGGTAAGTTCGTTATCAAAATATAATTTTCTCTCTTTTTTAATCATAATTTTTTTCCCTCTCACCCTAACCCTCTCCCTCCGAGGGGAGAGGGGATAGGAAATCCAAATCTTTTCTTACCAAGCAAGAGACTCGTCTTGCTAACTAACTAATTCTTAACAATATACTATATACTCAATACTTATTTCTTAACGAAATACGAAATACAATATACGATATACTATTTTATGCTTAATATATCAAAAATAGCAACATTTTTCAATAATTTTATATTCCTATCGTGTATTGCGTAAAAAAAAGAAACCATAGATGTAGTTAACATAAATAATTTATCTTACAATCTATAGTTTCCTTACACTATTATTTTTAATAACTTAAGTTCTTACTTTCTTTTCTTAAGAGCAGCGCCTCCCAGGTAGGCCTCCTGGACTTTTTTATCACTCTTTAAATCAGAAGCCAGCCCGCTAATAGTAATATTCCCGGTTTCCATCACATATCCCCTGTCAGCGATGCTTAATGCTTTGCGAGCATTTTGTTCTACTAATAATATGGATATACCTTGATTATTAATTTCACGGATAATTTGGAAAATTTGTTTTACTAATAAGGGAGCCAATCCCAGAGAAGGTTCATCCAGAAGTAAGATACGGGGGGTGCTCATTAAACCTCTTCCCATTGCTAACATTTGCTGTTCACCACCTGATAATGTTCCGGATAATTGATTACGTCGCGCTTTAAGAATGGGAAATAAATCATAAACCCTTTCTTTAGACTCTTTAATATTCTCTTTGTCTTTTCTTCGAGTATATGCACCCAAATTAAGATTTTCATCTACTGTAAGAGTTGCAAATACTTTTCGACCCTCGGGTACGTGCGAAATACCCCCCATAACTATTTTAAATGCCTTAACATGGTTAAGTTCTTGGTCATTTAATTTAATTTTTCCGCTGCGGATGGGCAATAACCCGGAGATAGCCCTTAAAAGAGTGCTTTTTCCTGCTCCATTTGCCCCCAATACGGTAACTATTTCACCTTCGTCAACTGTAAGTGAAATTCCTTTAAGAGCTTCGATAGAACCATAAAATATTTTTAAATCTTCTACTTTCAACAATATAGTCATATTACTATTCCTCCTCCTCTTCGTCTTTGCCTAAGTAAGCTTCAATTACTTGAGGATTATTATATACATCTTCGGGCAAACCCTCAGCAATTTTTTTACCTTCATCCATCACCGTAACCCAATGAGAAATTCCCATGACTACATTCATATCGTGTTCGATAAGCAAAATAGTTAAATCTTCCTTTAATAAGGATTTTAAAAATATTATCAGGTCTTCAGATTCTTTATCATTTAGACCGCTGCTTGGTTCGTCTAAAATTAATAAATCGGGATTAGAAGCTAAAGCTCGCCCTATTTCTAACATTCTCTGATTACCATAGGCAATATTTTTTGCTAATTCATCTTGATATTTCCATAATCCGACCTGTTTAAGACGGTCTTCAGCATTTTTCTTAATTTCTAATTCCTCTTTTCTTTGCCCGGGAGTTTGTAAAACAGAAGACCAGGTTCCTTCCCTGCTGCGGCAATGCTGGCCGGCCATAACATTTTCCAGACAGGTCATATTAGAAAAAAGCCGGATATTTTGAAAAGTCCGTGCAATTCCCTTTTTTATAATCTGATGAGGTTTTTTACCGGCAAGGTCTTCTCCTTTAAAAACAACTTTTCCACCATCAGCTTTATATATGCCGGTAACTACATTAAAAACGGTAGTTTTTCCTGCTCCATTAGGTCCTATCAGACTGCTTATTTGCCCTTGACTCACTTTAAGGTCAAAATTGTTTACTGCAATTAATCCGCCGAATTTTTTGGTAAGTTTATCGGTTTGAAAAACAACTTTATTAATTTTATTTATTTCTTCATTTTCTTGCTTGGTTCTTATCATGGTTTCCATACTATTATTGTCTTTAGCCATTTTCTTCTCCTGCTTTCATTAAAAGTGATTTGAATTCGGCAGCCCCCCTCTTTCTGGGCCAAATACCACCAGGTCTAAAGATCATCATAGCCACCATTGCCGCTCCAAAAATTAGCATTCGGTATTGGGCAAAAGTTCGGAAGAATTCCGGGAAAAGGCTGATGGCTGCAGAGCCAATTAACACTCCGGGGATGGAACCCATTCCTCCGATTAATACGATACAGAAGAGCAAACAGGACTCCATAAAGTTAAAACTCTCCGGAGATACCATCATTAATTTGCTCGCATAAATATTACCGGCTACCCCGGCTAAACCTGCTCCTAAGACAAAAGCCAATAACTTATAATACTTAACATCAATCCCGGTAGCCTCCGCAGCAATTTCATCTTCTCGGATACAGTTCCAGGCTCTACCTATACGTGAACGCTGCAAATTAACTAACCCGATGATGGTCAAGCCGACTATTAACCATATGTAATAATAAAATTTAGTAGAATTATCAACTATAAAGATACTACCCAACGAAGGAAAATCAATTCCGAAGACTCCATTTGGACCACCAGTTATTCCGAATAGATTATTGTTTAAAGTAAGCCGGACGATTTCACCCATTCCGATGGTTACAATACATAGGTAATCTCCTCTTAAATGGATGATTGGAGAACAGACTAACCAGGCAAAGGCGCCTGCTGCAATCGCACTTATTGGTAATAATATCATTATAGGAATTCCAAAATATGTATTAAGAATTGCCGTGGTGTATGCACCAATAGCCATAAATCCCATATGCCCTAAATCAAAAAGTCCCACTTCTCCTAAAACAATATTTAAGCTAAGCCCCAAAAGAGCATAGATGCCAAAGAAAAATAAGACATCTACCCAATAAGCATTTATGATAAAAG
This sequence comes from Candidatus Sediminicultor sextus, assembly GCA_014894735.1. GTDB lineage: Bacteria > Atribacterota > Phoenicimicrobiia > Phoenicimicrobiales > Phoenicimicrobiaceae > Sediminicultor > Sediminicultor sextus. Next base: position 12,706 of record JADBKX010000041.1, read on the forward strand.
GTAACACTATAAATAAAATTGCTATTAAAATAATCAGCCATTTTTTAAATATACTATTTTTTTCTTTTATATTTTTGTTTAATTTCATATTTTCGCCCCTTTACACTTTTTCTGCAACTTTTTCACCCAAAAGACCTCTGGGGCGAAAAATTAATACTAATATTAATACTAAAAATACAAACACATCCTTATAGGCAGTAGAAATGTAGGTGGAACCTAACATTTCTAATACCCCCAAGAGAAGCCCGCCGAGCATTGCACCCGGAATATTGCCGATACCTCCCAGGATAGTAGCAGTAAAGGCTTTTAATCCATAATTCCATCCCATGATAAAACTAATCTTTCTATAATACATACCGACCATTACTCCTGACATTCCGCCCAAAGCCGGGCCTAAGGCAAAAATAAAAAATATAATTGTTTCAATATTTATCCCCATTAAAGCGGCAGTATCTCTATCCAAAGCACAAGCACGGATAGCTGCGCCAAAGGTGGTCTTTTGAACAATGTAATATAAAAGTCCCATAAGTACAAAGGAAATCGCTAAAATTATAACCTGGAGTAAAGTAATTTTAAACTCTCCAACATTTAACATAATCGAAGGAACAACCTGTGAGGGATAAGCTTGCGGGCGTGGGCCCCAAACAACCATTATCCCATTTTGTATAACAATTGAAGCACCTAATGCAGACACCACTGCGGGAAGCCGGCCTACTGAATATATTGGACGATAGGCAATTCGCTCTATCAGAGTACCGGCAATTCCTATGCCGATTGCGGCTATTAACATAGCCGCAATCATGCCGCCCCATATTCCAAAGGTAACGGTAGCATAGGTAGAACCAAATACGAGAAGGGTATATCCCAGATAAGAACCCAGGGCAAATAAGTCTCCGTGTGCAAAGTTAATCAACTTCATTACCCCGTATACCATGGAATAACCGAGAGCAATAAGAGCATAAAATGAGCCGATGGTCAATCCGTTAAGTAGCTGCTCTAAAATAATTTTCATCTTCGCATTTTACCTCATTTTTATTTTATTTTCCGTAAATTCCGAAACTTCCATCTGCATTTACTACATAAAGATTAATTCCGGTTCCTATACGGTCACCAATTTCATCAAAACCTATTGGGCCGGTAATACTGGGGAACTGATCCATCTTATTTCTCAGATAATCAGCAATGACGTCTGAATCGGTAGAACCAGATTTATCGATAGCTTCTGCAAGTACCCAGAGAGCATCGGCAGCATAGACTGACCAGGGGCTGGATGGGAGAGTATTATATTTCGCCTTATAAGCTTCTTTAAATGCCATTGCTTCAGGATTGGTAAAATATTCGATTAATGCTTCCTGGGTTTGATAACAACCTGTAGCATACTCTAAACCGGCAATATTAATAAAATCTTCATTGATGGCCGCATCTCCGCCTACAAATACTGCCGTAATTCCGATATCACGAGCTTGTCTGATTATTAATCCTGCTTCCGGGAAATAGCCGGTAAAATAGAATATATCCGGATTGGTTTCTCTTAATTTAGTCAGAGGAACCGTATAATCAGATTCTCCGGGAGTAATTGCATCAAAGTAGACTAATTCTACTTCTCCGGCATCTATCTTAGGTTGCAAAGCTTTTTTAGTATCTTCAGCAAGTCCTAAAGAGAAGGTCTGGTTATCATGCATAATGGCTATTTTTTTGGCATTAAAAAGAGGTACGACTTCATCTGCAAAAAATGCACCCTGAGTATCGGTTCTCCCACAAGTACGGAAGAAATACTTTAATCCTCTTTCGGTAAGACCGGTAACCGTTGCACCATAAGCAATATTTACTTTTTTAAATTTTTCATATATATCAGAAGCCGGTTGGGTGACAGAGGAACCGTAGGTTTGAATGGCAGCAACTATATCCTTTTGAGTTATTAATTTCATTGCTGCTAAAGCTCCCGCCTTTGGTTGACAAGCATCATCGGCAATTCTAATTTCAATCATTCTACCGCCTAAAATTCCACCCTTTTCATTGATCATTTGGGCAGCAATTTCCACAGATTGTTTAGCCATTTCACCTTCAATTGCTGCTGCACCAGTAATTGGAGCTTGAAGACCGATGACCACCGGTAGCTTATCAGCAGCCATTACTCCCAAAGAAGCTATGCCAAGAGCCAATACTAACACACTAATGACTAGCAAAAATTTTAATCTTTTCATTTTTAGTTCTCCTTTAATTTTTTTAAAATAAATCAAAAACAGATCATCTTAGCAAATTAATTAGCCGTAACATTAGAGGTAACTTCTATTATATAGTTACTTAAGAAATCCCTTCACCTCCTTTTTTCTATAAGTATAGTCACTCACAAAATTACAGTTACCAGGTATTTTTTTTAAATTTTGTGAAAAACCATCTTTTTAAGTTATTTTTTATCTAACCTATTTATTATATATATTCTATAAAAAATTAAAAAATCCTTCTTTTATGGAATAAAATAAGTTTTATTATTTTATCTCTTATACCACTGAGGGTTCGATAATCAGTTCACCCCGTTCAAATCTGCCTATATCTAATTTATCGATGGGAATAGAAGTCTGCCCCTTAAGTATTAACTCTGCCATAAGCTGGCTGACTACAGGAGCCAGCATAAATCCATGACCGCTGTAACCTACTGCCAGATAAAAGCCATTTACCTGTGGATGTTCGCCCATGATTGGTTGAGAATCAGGACTCATGTTATATAAACCTGACCATTGTCTTACCATACTCACTTCTTTTAATAAAGGAACGACCGCGGTCATCTTTTGAGCCATCTCCCGGGCAAACTGCCAACTTGAACCTATATCGTAACCTTTAAGTTCATTGGGATCACCAAAACCCATGATAATACTTCCGTGAGGAGTCTGCTGACAGTAAAAATTACCAGAGAAAGACATCAGCATCGGTCTGAATAGAGGGTCAACCGGTTCAGTGATTAAAATTTGATGCCTTTGGGAATATACCGGTATTTCTACTCCTGCCATTTTCCCTATTTCTCCCGAATAACCACCGGCGGCATTTATTACAATAGGAGTGAACACTTCTCCCCGGTCTGTACTGACCGAAACTATCCTATTATTTTCGGTCTTAATTTCTTTTACTTCAGTAAAATTGTAAATCTTTACTCCTAACCTTTGAGCAGCCTCCGCATAAGCAAAATTTGTATTAAAGGGATTGGCATGACCATCGGTAGGACAGAAGGTTGCGGCTAATACCCCTTCCGCATTTAAAGGAGGTACAATCTCTTTGGCCTCTTCCACAGTGATGAATCTGGCATCAATACCCAATGATTGTTCTAAAGCTACATTTTTCTTAAACTGATTAACTTCTTTTTCGGTATAAGCCAGTATAAGATATCCACCTTGATTCAGTTCGATATCATAATCCAGTTCTTGACTTAAATTCTCGAATATTTTTATACTCTCCCGAGCCAGGATACAGTTCATCTCAGTCCCAAACTGCTGTCTGATTCCTGCTGCACACCTACCGGTAGCACCACTGGCCAGAGAATTTTTCTCAAACAATACTATATTTTTACATCCCATCTTGGCTAAATTATAGGCGATACTGCAACCGGTTATTCCTCCACCAATTATTACCACACTTGCTCTTTTAATCACCATCATCACCTGCCAGAGTCCCTAATTTTACCGGCTTGGTAGGGGGTCTAAAGGTTGGTACGGCTACCTCTTCTATCTTCTTATGACAAAACTTAGCAATTTCCCTTAGTATAATCCTGCGGCAAGTGGTGCCCTGACATCTTCCCATCCCCGCACGGGTAATCCTTTTAATCTCATCGAGGGTGGTATACCCTTTTTCTAAAGCCTGCCTGATTTCTCCCCAGGTGATATCTTCACATCGGCAAATGATGATCTCATCTTTCATTATTCTTGTCCTCTACTTTTATACCTCTTACTTTCATAGCCATACTTTTAGGGACCTCCAGGGAAATTATGTTAGTCTTGTTTTTAATCTTTAAGACCCTTACTACTTTCGCTTTACCCAGTATACCGCCTGCTCTGTCTAAAGCATAAACATCTTCTCCTTTTTCCGGTAGAGGCAGCATTTCGTGGGGTAACTTGATTAAGGATTTTTCCTCTGAATAATTCATATCTATTACAAATATGGCCAGACCGGGGCAGGAACTGATACAGATCCCGCAGCCGGTACATTTATCAAAATCGACCTGAGGTAAGTCATTTATATCTTTAAAGGGTTTTATTGCCCCAAGTTTGCAGGATATGGCGCAAGGGTCGCAGGGTATTTTCTGAAAGCATTCTATGATGACTACCGGGCCCTGGGCTAATCTTTTTTTACCCGGAATTACTTTTTCTAAATCATCATCGGTCGGTATGCCGGTTCTTTCTAACATAGTTAATCCCTCCCCTCCTTTATTAAGGCTTTTTCTATACCTCTCTTTATCTCCTTACTTAAAGGATTATCTCTCAATTCTTTTAATTCTGCTTTTAACTTTCTGTCTTGCTCTGGATAATTATCACATTTATAACCTAAGCTCACCGCGGTATTCAAACCGGCAATTTGACCTTCCAACATGGCACTGCTGGCCTCTTCGATACCGGCTACATCTCCGGCAATATAGATTTTATCTTTAGTGGTTTTCATATTATCATCTCTTAAAGCCACATAGCCGCAAAGCTCAGTAACATATTTCATCTGACAGCCAGCCTGCCAGAGCAGGTCAGAGAGTGGAGATAAACCTACCGCCAGGCAGATAGTATCAACCTCAAGTTCTTTTTCTGTCCCTGGAATAAATTCAAAATTTCGATTTATTTCAGAAATTACTGCTCTTTCTACACAATCCGTACCGTACACTTCTTTTAGAGTATGAGAAGTATAGATAGGTATTCCCAAACGTCTAATCTTGGAGGCATGCACCAGATAACCGCCTATTTTGGGAAGAGCTTCTACTATGGCCGAAACCTTAATCCCGGCTTGCAGAAGCTGATAGCTCACAATCAGGCCGATATTTCCTGCCCCGACCATTAAAATATTATTACCCGGGACTACGCCGTAAAGATTCATTAAGGTCTGCACCGCTCCGGCACCATAAACTCCGGGTAAGTCGTTATTGACAAAAGGCAGCATATTCTCTGATGCCCCGGTAGCTATAATAATTCTGTTGGCCTTTAGTTTTTTCAATAGTTCACCATTTACTCCCTGGACAATGGTAATGGCCTCATCCTCATAATAGCCGGTGACTGTAGCATTGGCAATTACTGTAATATTGTCATATTCTTTGATATCCTGTATCATCTTTTCGGCAATCTCTATGCCTCTGATCCCGGCAAATTGTTTTTCGGAACCAAAAAATTTATGGGTTTGTTTAATTAACTGTCCGCCTAATTCTAAACCATCGTCAATGAGAGTTACTTTTGCCCCCAGGGAAGCAGCATAGATTGCTGCCGATAATCCTGCCGGACCTCCGCCAATAATGGCTATATCAGTTATTTTCAATTGAAATCACCTTTTCCTTTTTGAGTTTCTACTCTCATCCCCTCTTCCAATTTAGTTACACAGGTTCTGATATTGGGGACGTTGTTTACTTTCATCAGGCAAGCTGAACATTTTCCTATGGCACAAAAAAATCCTCTGGGGCGGTGATATTTAATGCTTCTGCTTAATACCTTTATTCCAGCAGCCACCAGGGCAGAAGCAATGGGTTCACCCTTATAGCCTTCTAATTCTTTCCCATCTAAGGTGAATTTTATCTTTTCTTTCTGATTAAATTCTAAAATGGGATGTTCTTTTATGCGCATACCTTCCTCCGTTATTTTAATTTGATTATAATAATCTAAAATTTTACTTTAACATAAAGATGGCAGCCATACGGCCGGTATTTCCTTTATCTCTTCGGTAGGAAAAGAAAAGTTCAGGATGATCTGCCGTACAAATTTCGTTAACAAAAATATTCTTTTCCTCTACTCCTCCTTTAATCAATTGCCCATAGTTTGCTTTTCTTAAATCAAGGCTCCTCCCGTTCTTATTTTGCGAGGAAATGAATTCACCATTATATTTAATTTCATTTATCCAATAATCATCAATTGTATTTTCCTCTTTAATGCAATAACAGCAAGGACCAATGGAGGGAAAAATAGCAGCTAAGCAGGAGCGGGGATTGGTCTTAAAGATTTTTTTCATCTTAAACAAAGTTTTTAAGGTTAATTCCAATTCTGTTCCCTTTCTTCCACTATGAATCAAGGCAATAGCTTTTTTAACAGGGTCTAAAATAAAAATAGGTACACAATCAGCATAACACATGATAAGAGGTATGCCGGGGATATCTGTAATAAAGGCATCGGTTTGTGCAATTCCCTTAGAATATTTAAAGGCTCCCTTACCCTTATCTTCTTTTCTTACTAAGCTTATTTTCTCTTTATGGACTTGCTGAGCAGTTACCGCGGTTCGATAATCAATACTTAAAACATCTAAAATTATTTTTCTGTTTTCTGCTACGCGGTTTTCTTCATCGCCTACATTATAGGATAAATTAAGGTTGTCAAAGGGGGTTCTGCTTACCCCACCCGTTCGAGTAGTAAAAGCATTTATTACTAAGTTGGTGTTGTCCAATCCACTACAATTGAAATATTTTATTTGTCCAAGTTCTTTTAATTCAAAATCCTGGTTCAAATTATCTCTACTTTTTAATAA
>JADBKX010000041.1:19498-36147 GCA_014894735.1 Candidatus Sediminicultor sextus
TCATCTCCAGCAACAATTGGGAACATACTTTTTAGCTTTTTCCGATAAGTTCTGAATCTTTTCATCAGAATAGGGTTTTATTTTTTGAAAAGAAGGATCGAGGGTCTTCTCTAAAGGAGAGAAATTCTGTAAGACATATTTTTTCGCCCCAGCAATATACCTGGCAATTTCCATAATAGTCTCATCGGAATGCAATAAAGGCACGACAGTAGTACGAAATTCATAATCAATTTTTGAGTTTATTATTAATTCAATACTATTTTTTACCTTCTCCATCATCATCTTATCTATAATACCTGCGGCCTTAGAATAATTACCAAAATCTAATGATGACTTAATATCCAGGGCAATATAATCCACTAAACCGAAATCCAGGAGATTTTTTAGTAATTTCGGATTAGTACCATTGGTATCCAGCTTTATTAAAAAACCTTTATCCTTTATTCCTTTAAAATATACAGGTAAATCGGGGTATAGGGTGGGCTCTCCTCCGCTCATACATATGCCATCGATAAAATCTTTTCTCTCTAAGAGATAACTGTCTATTTCTTTTTGAGGAATATTTTTAAAATTATCCGGACGCAATATTAATTCACCATTATAGCAGAAGGGACACATAAAATTACATAAAGGGAGATACAAAGTAGAAACAATTTTCCCCTCCCAATCAATCAGAGAGGTTTCAATCATTTGCTTTATGGTAATATTCAAATTGCTGCATCCTCTCTAATCTCCTCCAGGTGAGGGGTCTTTCCTCTCCATATTTTGATCTCATTATCATTATTGTCTAAGACTACAATAGAAGGAGTGGAGGCAATATCGTAATAACTTGCTTCCGCCAGACCATCAAACATATCTACATCAAAATATTGAACCTCCGTCTCATTTTCCAATTGTTTTCCCAGCTTTTTAGCTTCCGGACAATGAGGACAGTTTTTTTTCCAGAATATTTTTATTTTCATGATATTTTCACTCTCTTCTAAATTTTACTTTAAACTTTATAATTTCCGGAATGCCGGTCTTTTAGTTCACCGATCTTATTTTTATTCCAGTTAGTTATTTTGCTATAATATCCCACTATCCTGGTTACTCCATATACATCTTCACTCCCACATCCATTACAATTCTCCTGTAATCCTCTGCTCACTTCACTGCAGGTATTACATATGGTAAACTCAGGCGAAATAGTAAGTTGGGAACATTGAGTATGTTCCCAAACTTTCTTAACTAAATTATAGATACTCTCTGGTGAAGGACGACTTTCTCCTACAAAGGCATGAATGATCGCTCCGCTCTTTATTAAAGGATGGAACTTACTCTGTTTAATAATTCGAGTAATCAAATCTACCGGCGCTGAAGCAGCAAAATGGATGCTATTGGTATAATAACTTTCGTCTCCATTGGAATTTCCTTTTACAACTTTTTTACTATCTGGAAATTCCTGTAAATCGATTTTAGCTAACCTTCCTGCTGCGCTTTCAGCGGGAGATTCCTCTAAGGATAATTTCAAATTAAACTTCTCACTATACTCTCTGCATTTTAAACTCATAAAGGATACAATTTTTAACCCTAACTTTAAAATGTCTTCGCTTTCATGCAGTTGTTTACCGGTAATATGCTGGACTGCTTCGTTCAATCCGATTAATCCTATTAAGTAAGTTCCTTCATCTAAATTTACGTAAGGTCTGCCATCCTGGGCTATCTTGCCTATCTGCCATAAAGGTCCGCTGGGATTTTCCATCATCATCTCTAAAAACTTTTTCTTCTGTAAATGAGCTCTAACCGCCAAACATAAAGCCTGATCAACTTTCTTTAAAAATAACTTTAAATTATCTTCATCATTCAAATTAAAAGAAGATTCGGAACTATTGTTGTTAGGGAAAGTTCTATAAGCGCATTGGGGAAGGTTGATAGTAACATTTTGTATTCCGGCAAATCTTAGCTTTTCCGGATACTGTATCATTTCTTGATCGGTTATTTCTGTTTTTAATCGGCAGCAAGCGGCCAAACACATATCTTCCCTATCAAAAATAAAATAAGGTGAACCGTTCTCAGAAGCTATTTCACAGGCATATTTTAACAATTTTTTCTGTTCTGGGTCCTCGAAAGATTTGCTATCGATGTGCAGGTCCATTTTAGGAAAAGCAAAAACTTTTCCGTGATAATCCCCTTCTCTCCAAACCTCCATCAAAGCCCTTAAAAATAGTTGGGATTCTTTCTCGTATTCTCCATAAGTTTTTCCGGTATATTCCCCTCCCGGTCCGATTGCCGGTATATTTCTAAGATAGTGGGGAGTACCGAGGTGAACATTGAAATCCAGGAAAAGACTTTGTCCTCCCCTTGAAAAGGCGTTTTGCGAACCGCTAAATATTAAATATTGGGCTTCTTGTTTTATTTCTTTAAAGGATAAATTTACCAAAAAAGGGGCATACATGATATTTAAATAACCAATGCCTAAAGCGCCTGCATAATAGGCCTGCATGGAAGCCAGAAAAGTGTTTAAATGTCCGGTTAAAGTTCTGGTATGCTTGGCTGGGGCGGAAGAAGTATCTAAATTTTCTAATTCCAGTCCATATTTTTTTAAATATTCAAGAGAATGACCGGAACAATAAATTCGTGGGTAACCCAAATCGTGAATATGAATCCAGCCTTTTAAATGAGCATCAGCTATTTCTTTGGAAAAAACTTCCTGCAGCATATATTGTTTGATGGTATTTTCAGCAATAGTCAAGTTTATAGCTTCCGGGTTATTGGTTCCAATATTACTATTTTCTTTGCTTTTGGACAAAAACAATTGTTTTAAATCAAAAGTAGGCATTCCGATAATCTTTTGTTTTCTCCACTTATGTTCATATCCTCTGATAAATAGTTCATTGTCAACCAATTCTCTAATCAAGGAGGTGGAGATCTCGCTTAATCCTCCACCTAATATATTTTTTTCTACAGCCTTGGCTATCTTTATAGAAACATTTAAAGGCAGCTCCGCCTCTTTAACTAAGGCCTGAATAATTTTTTTTCTGTCCCAAGGAAAAATATTCTCAGAAGCTGGAGTGGAAACCAACAGGGAAAGATCGGTCATACTTTTGTAATTTTTTATTTTTTTTCTAACTTTTAAACTTTCTCTAATTCTTCTTCTTTTATCTCGATATAAAATGTATGCCTTAGCAACTTTTACCATTCCTTCTCGGATCAGTGTTTCTTCTACTATATCCTGAACTTCTTCCACTTGAGGAATCTTATCCTTAAATCTTTTCTCCAATTTTATAATTACCTGATCGGTTACTTTTTCTGATACAGTTTTATTATCTTCCCCTGCTGTTAACATGGCGGCAAAAATAGCTTCGGTTATCTTCTTTTTATCAAATTCTAATAATTGACCTTCTCTCTTTTTGATGGTTTGTATCATTTTAAAACCTCATTATAAAATATAGTTGTTTTTTTAGTCGTTAGTGAATAGTGAATAGTCGTTAGTTTTAAATATAATTTTCAGTTTTAGTTATCAGTTATATTAATTGACTAATTGCCAATTGCTAATTAGGGTTTATGGGAAAAGGGAATTCCTATACAATTAAACTATTTATTCTATTTGCTAATCTTCCTTATTTCTTTTACGAAGCTGCTTAGATCTTTAAATTGCCTGTATACTGAGGCAAATCTTACGTAAGCTATTTCATCTAAATCTCGTAATTTGGAGATAACCAATTCTCCAATTAAATTGCTCTTAATTTCATCCACTCCTTCACTTTTTATGGTCTCTTCTATGTTGTTTACTAAATTATTTATAGTCTCTATGCTAATTGGTCTTTTTTCGCAGGCTTTGATAATTCCGTTGGTAATCTTTCCCCGAGAAAAAGGTTCCCTCCGACCATCTTTTTTTATTACCATCAGTGGAATTAAATCAATTCTTTCGTAAGTAGTAAATCTTTTATTACATTTTTTACATATTCTTCTTCTTCTAACTACTAATTCATTTTCTATGTGCCTGGATTCAATTACCCCGGTATCGTAATAACCACAATAAGGACACTTCATCTTGCACCCCTACCTGTAGGATTATATTTATAATAATACACTAAATATAGGGATAGTCAATAGAAAATTACTAATACTTTTAAAAAAAATAGGGGCACAATGCATTGTACCCCTACAAATGGTTTCCGATATTTTATCTTTCTGTTTTTTTTTCGTTTTCTTTACTATATACTAAATACTATATACTTCTTTCTTAACTCGATACTCGATACTAAACTACTACACGCTATTTTTATTTTTTCTCCCTTAGAAAAGTGGGTATATCTAAATCATTATAACTTATCTTATCTTTATCGAAATCAATCTCCTCAAGCTTGGGTTCTTCGGTGATTTTCTCTATGCTTTCAAATCCGGTAGCTATCACCGTTACCTTTACTTCATCATTTAACCCTTGGTTAATTACCGCTCCAAAGATAATATTTGCTTCTGGATTAGCTGCCTTAGAAATTATTTCAGCAGCTTTATTAACTTCATGCAAAGTTAAATTTGAACCCCCGCTGATATTAAACAATAACCCCTTAGCTCCATCGATTTTTGTATCTAAAATTGGACTGTTTATAGCTCTTTGAGCTGCTTCTACAGCTCGGTTTTCACCGCTGGCTCTTCCTAGTCCCATTATGGCTGTACCGGCATTTTTTATAATCATTTTTACATCCGCAAAATCTACATTTATTAAACCTGGCTCGACTACAATATCGGTAATTCCCTGAATACCATGCAGCAGAACCTCATCAGCAATTTTGAAAGCATCCAATACAGAAGTATTTTCCTCAACAATCTGAAGTAATCTATCGTTGGGTATTACAATTAAAGTATCTACACATTCTTTTAATAATTTTATTCCTTCCTCGGCCTGCCTCATCCTTTTATGACCTTCAAAAGAAAAAGGTTTAGTTACTACTCCCACTGTTAAGGCACCTAAGTCTTTAGATATCTGAGCAACGATAGGGGCACCACCGGTTCCTGTTCCGCCTCCCATTCCAGCGGTGATGAATACCATATCTGCTCCTTTTAAAGCTTTAGCAATCCTGTCTTTGTCTTCTTCTGCAGCTTTACGACCAATTTCAGGATCCGATCCACTTCCTAAACCCTTGGTTATTCTACTGCCGATTTGTATTTTTTGTTCTGCATTAGAAAAGGCTAGCACTTGAGCATCGGTATTAGCGGAAATATAATTAACCCCTTGTAATTTCGCATCAATCATTCTATTAACAGCATTTCCGCCGCCGCCGCCTACACCGATTACTTTTATATTGATAAATTCTCCTACTTTATTGTTAAGGTTAAACAATTTATAACCTCCCCGCAAATAATGGAATATTTGCCTATTTAAAGGCAATAATAAAAATTAAAAAAAATCTTTCAACCAGCTGATGATTTTAGTAAAAATATTTTTTACTTTTGTTTTTCTTTTGGTCGATCGAAATGATCTTCCGATAGAATATTTTTCGGTAGCAAAACTTAACAATCCAATTGCTTCAGAATAGGATGGGTCGTTTATCATGTCTGCTAACTCCCCTTCGTAATGGGGTCTCCCTAATCGAGAGGGTAAATTTAGGACCTGTTCTGCAACCTCTGAGATACCGGGCAGAAGAGAACTTCCTCCGGTTATAACTATTCCTCCGTGAATCATATTGTAGCACCCAGATTTTCTAACTTCAGTTCCTACCAAACTAAATATCTCACTTACCCGGGGTTCAATTATTTCTACCAGGTACTTTTGGGATACATTATAGTTATCCTTTCCGTTTATACTGGGAATCTCTACTAACTTTTCAGGAGAAACATTATTTTTAACTGCGCTTCCATAGTTAATTTTTATCTTTTCAGCTTCTTCTATAGAAGTTCTTAAACCAACGGCTAAATCATTAGTTATCTGAATACCTCCTACGGGTAGAACTGCAGAATAAGCCAATCCACCTTCAATAAAAATTGCTATTTCAGTAGTGCCCGCACCAATATCAATTAACAAAACTCCTAAATCTTTCTCAGCATTATTTAAAACTGCATTACTAGAAGCTAAGGTTCCAAAAATTATCTCCTCAATATCCAACCCCGCTCCTTCCACACATTTAATTAAATTTTGCACAGCGGTAATTGAGCCGGTTACAATATGGACTTTACATTCCAATCTTGCTCCCGACATTCCCAGAGGGTCTGATATTCCACTTTGGCCATCAACTATAAATTCGCGGCTCAATGTATGAATTACTTCTTTCTCGGAAGAAACTATTCCTGCTTTTGCAGCTTCTATAACCTTTTCAATGTCGCTTTCTGTAATTTCTGGGGATTCTCCGGAAATAGCGATAACTCCTTTGCTGTTTATAGAGGTTATATGGTTTCCTCCGATAGAAACAAAAGCAGAATTAATACGAGTTCCTGCCATACGTTCAGCGCTTTCAATAGATTCCTTTGCTGATTGGATGGCTTGTTCCAAATCTATGATTATTCCTTTTTTTATTCCCAGGGAGGGGGATGTGCCTATACCAATAATTTCTATCTGATCATCCTCACCTAATTCACCTACAACTGTACATACTTTTCCGGAACCTATCTCCAGGCCAACTACAATTTCATCCATTCCCATATTCATAACCTCCTGTATGCTTTAAAATATCATACACTACTGAGAAATTAAAGTAAACAGACTGACGTCTTTTATTTTACAACATCATTTTTTTAATTTTATGACTAAACTGTCTTTAAAGCGAATATCTATATACTCTACTAATAATTTTTCCCTTTCAATTTTTTCCAAGGCTTCTCTTAACAAATTCTCCTTATTAATAATCACCTCTGGCCTATTTACTCTCACTTTTAAGGTATCATCCTTATTGCAAATCATAAAATCATCCGGGGATAATATTTCTACCCGGCAAAACTTCTTGGGCAGTATCACTTCTGCCGAATTAATACTTTCTAATGCCGTCCTAAACTCAGGTTTATCTATAATTTCTCCAATTTTTATTTCATTAATTTCTAATCCTGATATTAGGGGCAGGGCAAATCCTTCCTCCGGTCTATCAATCTTAGATAAAACCATTCCCTCTTTAGTAGAGAAAAAATATTCTTCTTCGATATGGATAATTGCTGCTGCTTCTCTTTCTGTTAAGGAAATAACAATTTTATTGGGTATTACCCGTTTTATTTCTATCTCTTTTATCCGGGGTTCTTTTTTTAAAGAATTTATAGATTTTTTTAGATTTAGCTTAAAGATATTCTCGCCGAATTTTATCCCGGAATTAAAAAATATTTCATCCTCGCTTAGACAATCGTTCCCTTGGATAATAACCTCTTCGATATTACAAAAATTTGAACTAAATATAAAATTAAAAAAATTCCAACCTAAAAAACCTATGGCCAAATAAAAAACTAATATCTTGATTACTCTTGCTGATAAAGGTTGATGCTTTTCTCCTTCTTCCTCCTCCTCTTCTCTTTCCTCATTTAATTTCATTATCACTTATATAAAAAACTCCTTTATGCTCGTATATCGTATTTCGTATATCGTAAATACAAAGAATATAGAATAAATTCGGATTTCGTAAATAATAAAAATTAAAAAGATGTTTAAAAAGATGTATATAGTCGATGAGTTGAGCTCACAGAAGAACTAGATATCATTCCCACGAAAACGGGAGATCATATACTATATACGATATACGATATACGAAATTAGGGTTCTCCCAAAATTTCTATTTCCCGTTCTAATTTTATTCCAAAATTTTTCTTTACTCTTTTCTCAATCTCTTCCATTAAATATAGAATATCTCTGGCTGATGCACCCCCATTATTTACTATAAAATTAGCGTGCTTGGTAGAGATCTCTGCTTTGCCCCGAGATAATCCCTTCGCTCCAACCTTTTCTATTAATTCTCCGGCATAATAACCCGGTGGATTTTTAAATATACTGCCCGCGCTGAATTTATCCAAAGGCTGCCTGCTTTTTCTGATTTCAATATTTTGTTTTATCTTAGATTCAATTTCCTCTTTATTCCCCTTTTTCAACAGCAGAGTTGCTTCTAAAATTATCACCGGCTTACCTTTTAAATTACATTCACGATAATGAAAATTTAAATTAGATTTGGATGTTCTTTCTATTTTATTTTCTCGGGTTAAAAAAGTTACATTTTGTACTACATCTGCCATACAATTTCCCTTAAAACTGGCATTATTAATTATTGCTCCGCCCAAGGTCCCGGGAATAGCACAGGCAAATTCTAATCCGCTCAATTCTCTATTCAAAACCATCTTACTTAAGTGTACTAATGAAACTCCTGCACCTACTTTTACAATTTTATCAGAAAATTCTATTTTTTTAAAATCTTTATTTAGGTTGATTATCAAACCTCTTATCCCGTTATCCAAGATCAATAAGTTTGTTCCATTTCCAATAACCAAGAAAGGCTTATTATATTCTTTGAAAATGGAAATGACTTTTTTTAAATCTTCGATATTGCCAGGGCTGCAAAAAACATCAGCAGGTCCGCCAATTCCTAATGAGGAATGATTTTTCAATGGCTCATCGTATTTAATTAAACGGTCAATTCCTTGTTTTTTACACTCATTTTTTATAATATCTATATTTATGTTCATTTTCAAGTCAAACTAAAATTCCTTTGTTTTCTTCAATTGTTCAGCCAATTCCTGACTAACTGTCCAAATATCTCCCGCCCCTATAGTTATTATTATATCTCCGGGTTGAATAATTTCATATAGATAACTTAAAATATTGTCTTTGGAAGGCAAATATTTTATCTGTTTGTGGTTGGTTTTTTTAATTTCCCTAAATATGGTCTCTCCGCTAATTCCAGAAATCGGCGATTCATTGGCTGAATAAATATCATTAATAATTACACAATCGGCGTCAAAAAATGCCTTCCCAAACTTTTCTGCTAATAGTTTAGTTCTACTGTAGCGGTGGGGTTGAAATACGGCAATTATTCTTCTATTTTGCCAGCTGCTTCTTAAGGAACTCAAAGTTGCTTTAATCTCGGTAGGATGATGAGCATAATCATCCATAATTAATATGTTGTTATCAGTACTGGCAATAATTTCCATTCTTCTATGTACTCCCTGAAAGGTTTCCAATATCTTAGCAATTTCCGTAAAACTTATTCCTAGTTCCAGGGCAACAGCAATTGCCGCTAAAGCATTTAAAATATTGTGATATCCAGCAACCTTTAAATAAAGTTCGCCGATTTTTTCACTCCGCCAGTATATTTTTGATTTAGAATTTAACTTATCTAATTCTATGTCTTTAGCCATCAAATCCGCTTCAGTAAATATTCCATAAGAAACATGGCTTCTCCCATATTGTTTTACCAGTTCCTTCACATTATCGCAATCCATGCATAAGATGATTCGTCCATTATCAGGAACTTTATTAATAAATTTCCCAAAATCTTTTAGAATATTTTCCATATTTTCATAATGATCTAAATGGTCATCTTCTATGTTGGTAACTATGGCTATGTGTGGATTCAATTCCAAAAACGAACCATCACTTTCATCGGCTTCTACAACTATATAATTTCCTTTCCCTAATTTAGCATTATTTTTAAAATTGTTTAACTCTCCTCCCACTACTATGGTAGGATCGAAACCGCTTTTTTCTAATAATAGACCTATCATGGAAGCAGTGGTGCTCTTACCGTGTGTACCGGCAATGGCTATTCCATATTTATTGTCCATAAGCCTTGCCAGCATCTCAGCCCTTTTGATTATGTTAATTTTCTTAGTCTTGGCACTACTTATTTCTAGATTAGATTCGGGGATTGCCGATGAAACTACTATTAAATCTGCTCCTTCTACATTATCTATACTATGACCCATAAAAATAGTTGCACCTTTATCAGCCAATCTTTTAGTTATCTTTGAAGTTTCAATATCGGAACCACTGATCTTATGACCTAAATCAAGAAAAATTGAGGCTAAACCACTCATTCCTGATCCACCAATTCCAATAAAATGTATATGTAATTTTTTTTCATTCATCAAATACAATCCCACCTTTTTTTCGTATATCGTATTTCGTATATAGTATATCGGATTTAAAACCACTTTTCACTTTTATTTTTTCAATATACGATATACGAAATATTTTTTTATATTTTTTAATTTTTTTTAATGTAATCAGAAATATAGTCCACTATTTTCTTAGCTGAATTCACATTACTTAATTCTCTGCTACTCTTAGCCATCATCTCTAATTTATTTTTATTTTTTAATAAATCGAGTAAAACCTGGGCTAATTTTTCTCCGGATAAATCTTTTTCTAAAATTAATATTGCAGCCCCTTCTCTTTCAAAAATTTTAGCGTTAATTCCCTGATGATCATGAGTAGCATAAGGGTAAGGTATTAAAATTGCCGGTAACCCATAGGTCCCAATCTCAGCTAAAGTTGTAGCTCCCGCCCGGCAGATTACTAAATTTGCCAGAGAATAGGCTTTTTCAATATCATGCAGATAAGGTTCTACCGAAAATATTTTATGGTCTTCTCCCACTATTTCCATCATGTTGTCATAATCATCTTGCCCGCTAATCAACAAAATTTGCCAGTCATTTTTTATAACCTCTTTTATTAAATCGATACCTCCCAGAACAGCTCTATTAATTGAGGCTGCTCCCTTGCTGCCTCCCAATACCAATATAGTTTTTTTTGAAGAATCAAGGTTAAATTTTTTATACTCTCTGTCTGTGCCTGGTTTAATGTTTTTAAAACGTATAGGATTACCCGTAAAAATCAATTTTGCTTTATTACTAAAATATTTTTTTGACTGATTAAAGCTTAAAAATGTTGCTCTGGTAATACGAGATAGAAATTTATTGGTAATCCCGGGTATTACATTCTGCTCATGAACAAAAGTTGGAATACCTAATATTGCAGCCATCAAAACAACCGAACCGCTCACATAGCCCCCTGTTCCAATCACCATATCCGGTTTAAATTTTTTTATAATTTTATATGACTGAAATAAAGAAACTAAAAAAATGACCATAGCCGCTAAATTTTCAAAACATATTTTTCGTTGGATTCCCCGGGCTTTAATTTTTATAATTTTAAAACCTTCCCGAGGAACAAGTTTTGATTCCATGCCCCTTTCAGTTCCTACAAATAAAATATCGTTTTTTATGTCTCTGTCTTTTATCTCGTAAGCTAAACTAATTCCTGGATATATATGCCCCCCTGTTCCGCCACCCGAAATTATCACCTTTAATGCCATCAATTACGCTCCCTATTCTATTGCTTTATACCGGGAAATATTTAATAAAATTCCCGCGCAAAACATATTTACAATTAGAGATGAACCCCCATAACTGATAAAGGGTAAAGTAATGCCAGTAGTGGGAATCATCTTGGTTACCACGCCAATATTTATAATGCTTTGAAAAACTATCATAGAGGTAATACCTGCAGCCAGTAAAGTTCCAAATTGGTCAGAAGTATCTAAAGCTATCCTGAATCCACGCCACAACAATATTGTAAAGAGAATTATGATTACTACAGTACCTATAAACCCTAATTCCTCACCGATTATAGAGAAAATAAAGTCAGTATGTTGGTCGGGAAGATAAAAATATTTTTGTTTGCTCTCTGCCAATCCGATTCCAAAAATTCCCCCGCTCCCTAAGGCTAATAGAGATTGAATTATATGAAACCCGCTATCCAGAGGATCTTTCCAGGGATCCAAAAAGGAGAGCAATCTCACTCTTCTATATTCTTCTCTTGATAATATTAAAATTCCCAAAGGGATTGCTGCAACTATTAAGGCATAAAGCTGAATTACCCTGGTGCCCCCAATAAATAACATAATAAAAGAAATGCCCAAAATAATTAGGGAAGTACTAAAATCTGGTTCATACAAGATTAATAAAAACATGACTAACATAATAATTAAAGTGGGTAATACCCCTCTAATAAAGGTTTTTATATCTTTTACTTGTTTTCTGGTTAAAGATTCTGCCATATATAGGATTAAAGCAAATTTAGCAATTTCGGAAGGCTGAAAAGAAAAAAATCCTATCTTAATCCATCTACTTGCCCCACCGGCAGCCCTCCCGATACTGGGAATATATACCATCGATAGCAATGCAATGGATAAAATTAAGATAGGCAGAGTAAATTTTTTATAATAATGATAATCGGTATATATAGCAAAAAAAAATGCTATTAAAGCTATCATAGAGTAAATTAATTGTCTTTTTAAAAAATAATAACTATCTCCATACCATTTATAGGCCATAATGTAACTTGAACTAAAAACCATACATAGGCCAACCGCCATAAGTAAAATTATTACTATAAAAAGCCATAAATCAGGAGATTTTTTTTCTATTAACATCTTAAATATAACCTCATGCTTAATTGTTAGCGTACAGCGTACAGTAATTTAGTATATACTTGCTATCCCAATAATAGCTAGTATTAATCCCGCTATCCAAAATCTAATAATAATTTTAGGTTCTTTCCAACCACAAAGCTCAAAATGGTGGTGAATAGGACTCATCTTAAAAATTTTTTTACCCCTTAATTTTACCGAAACAACCTGAAGTATCACTGATAAGGTTTCAATCGCAAATACCCCGCCTGTTATCAGTAAAAACAATTCTGTTCTGGTAAAAATTGCTACCGAAGCAAGCGCTCCGCCTAAAGCCAAAGAACCTACATCTCCTAAAAATATCCGGGCTGGATAAAAATTATAGATTAAAAAACCAAAAGAAGTAAAAGCTACTATCAGGGAAAACAGGCTCATAGGCAATATATTTTGGACATAAGCGATTAAAGCAAAACTTAGCATAGCAATAATTATTAACCCGGCTGCCAACCCATCTAAGCCGTCGGTTAAATTTACCGCATTAACCGAACTAACCAATACTAAAACTACAAAAGGAATAAACATTCTGCCCAAATTTATACTGTTTTTAAAAAAAGGAAGCCAAATTTCTGTACCTAAATCAGTGTTTTGATGGACACAATAGGCAACTATTAAAGCAAAGATAATTTGAAGGAACAACTTCTGCCTAGTAAGAAGACCCAATGATCGTTTCTTAAGATATTTTATTAAATCATCAATTAAACCGATAAGACCAAAACCGACAGTAGCAACTAACGACCATAAAACATATTTATTGTAAGGAACAAGGAGCCAAACTATTATTACTAAAGTAAGAATAACTATTACTCCTCCCATGGTGGGCGTTCCCATTTTATGTTGATGAAGATCTGGCCCTTCCTGACGAATTTTCTGTCCCATATTATGTTTTTTTAAATATTTTATAAATAACGGCAGAGTAATAACCGGAATTATCAACGAAACTAATAAAGTTAAGGGCCAATAGGTCATTATCTCCTCCTTAGGCAGGATTATTTTTTTGATACTCTTTTTGCCAAAATTCTAAAATCTCTTCCATTTTCATTTCTCGAGAACCTTTTAATAGGATAAAATCTCCGGGTTTGGTCAGGCTTAATAGTTTTTTGACTAAATTTATCTTCTCATTTTTCTCAAAAGAAAAAACTCTTTCTTTTGCCATCCCCTCTTCTTTGGAAGACTGGGCAATTATCTTTCCACCCTGACCCACAGTTATTAGGGCATCAATAGACAATTTTGCTACTTCTTTTCCTATTTCCCGGTGGTAAAAGTCGGTCTTTTCTCCTAATTCCAGCATGTCTCCTAAAATAGCTATCTTTCTATTGTTTTGCGCGACTTCTGCTAAAGTTTCCAAAGCACTTTTTACTGATAATGGACTCGCATTATAGGAATCATTTAGTATTTTAATACCCTTATTAAAATTGCTCAATTGCATATGCAGGTCTAACGGTTTAAAAGAAGATAATCCTCTTTCAATTAAATCCAATTCTATTCCCAAGGCAAAAGCAACCGCAGAAGCAGCAAGGGCATTATAAATATTATGCCTTCCCAATAAGGGTAAATATATTTCTCTGCTTTTGCCCTTTTGCACTTCAAGGGCAAATCTCATTCCTTTATCACTGACTAATCTGATATTACGAGCCATAATATCACTCTTACTCTCAATGCCAAAGGTATATATCTTCTTACCTTTAACAATTTTCGACATTTTAAAAAAATAAGGGTCGTCTCTGTTTAGAATGGCTATACCGTCTTTATCCAATGATTGTAATAATTCCGATTTAGCCTTAAAAATATTATCTTTTGAACCTAATAAGCCAATATGGGCTTCTCCGATATTAGTAATCACTGCTAAATCAGGAGGAATAAAATTGGTAAGAGTGCTTATTTCACCCAAACCCCTCATTCCCATCTCTGCCACTAATAGCTTATGTAATTTATTAAGCTGTAACAGAGTAAGAGGAATTCCGATTTCATTATTGTAATTTCCAGAGGTTTTTAAAAGAGGAAATTCCTGAGATAAGATATGAGCAATAATTTCTTTGGTCGTGGTCTTTCCGTTACTGCCGGTTACACAGATATTAAAAGTTTTAAATTTGTCCTTATAATGCTTGGACCAATCCTGCAAGGCAGAAAGAGTATCTTTTACTTCTATGATTATTTTATTTTTATCAATTTGCTCATTCTGTAATAAAGTGCTCGCACCTTTACAAATTACTACCCCAACCGCTCCCTTATTGAAAGCTTCAATAATAAAATTATGTCCATCGAAATTGGCTCCAATTATGGCAAAAAATAAATCACCGGGAGTTAAAGTTCGGCTATCTATGGAAATCCTGTTTATTAAGCAATCCTGGTCTCCCTGAATTATCTTTCCCGAAACAACCTTTATCAACTCTCCAATTTTACAATTTTCCAATCTTTTATCTCCCTGTAAAAATATTTTTCACTACTTCTTCATCATTATGATGGATAACTCTGTTATGATAAATCTGCTCATTCTCGGGTCCTTTTCCGGCTATTAATACTATATCCCCTTCTTCGGCTTTTTCTAAAGCATGTTTAATAGCCTCTACCCGATCAGTAATTATAATATAATCTTTATCTGTTTTTTTTACCCCTGCCTCAATCTCTCGTGCAATTTTCGCAGGGTCTTCACTTTTAGGATTATCAGCAGTTATTACTAGGTAATCACTATATGTTCCTATAACTTCTCCCATGGTAGCTCTTACCTTATTATATTTCTCTCCACCATGTCCAAATACAGTGATTAGCTTATGGGGAGCAAAATTACGTAAATGCTGCAATATACTTCCTAATCCGTGATAATTGTGAGCAAAATCTATAACAATAGTATAATTCTGACCGTATTCAAGTAACTTATATCTCCCCGGAGCTCCATAAAATTTATTAAAAGCTCTGGAAATTATGTTAAGGGGGATGCCTTGGGTAATCGCTGTTGCTATAGCTGCCAAAGCATTATATACATTGTATTTTCCGCCAAAATTTAATAATATCTCAGTATCCCCAATAGGTGTTTCCACCATAAATGACAAACTTTTAAGCTTCATTTTTATTTTCTTGGCTCTAACCTTAGCTTCTTTTTCTATTCCGTAAGTAATTAAATTAACCTTATTACAATCTATAAAATCTTTACTGTGCTCTACATCAATATTAATTATTGCAAATTTTTTAGAAGCCTCTTTCTTGCTTTTATTTAAACTTAAAAATAATTTTTTCTTGGCTTTTAAATAATTAGAAAAGTTTTTATGAATCTCGAAATGCTCCTTGCTGATATTAGTAAAGATAGCTGCATCAAAATCACATCCTTCTACGCGGGATAATTGCAAGGCATGGGAAGACACTTCCACCACTGCATAATTATTCTTTTGTTCAACCATTTCTTTAAGCGCCTTCTGTAAATCTACTGATTCCATGGTAGTCATCTTAGAGGAGTTGATATTATCGCCAATTATATTTTGAGCAGTACCCAAAAGTCCGGTTTTAAAACCTGCTTCCTGAAAAATGGCTCTTAGCATATAAGTAATGGTAGTTTTACCGTTTGTTCCTGTAACTCCAATTAATTTTAATTTTCGCGAAGGGAAATCGTAAAATTGATTAGCTAAAATGGCCAGGGCTTTACGGCTATTGTCTACCCTTATTATAGTAATGCCCGGCCGGAGAGGAATTTCTTTTTCTACTACCAGTGCAACAGCTCCCCTGTTAATGGCTTCATCGATAAAATTATGTCCATCAAAGGTGAAACCTTTTATGCATATAAATAAAAAATCTCTCTTTATTTCCCGAGAGTTGTGATAAATTCCTTTGATATTTAAATTTAAATCACCAATAATTTCCTTAACTTCCAGGTTAGTTGTCAGTTCACTCAACTTCATAAAAAATACCTCAATATTAATTTACCAATTAGCCAATTTCCCGATTCTCCAATTGACCAATTTGTCGATTGAATTCGATTTTGCATTCTTTATTATTACTAACTATATTTTATCTAATATTTATATTTTGTCTATTTCTTTTTTTCTCTTCTTTCTTAACTCTAAGCTGTCACTATTTAATATTCTGTCTCCTGAATTCTGTCTGCTGGCTTCTATTTTCTTTACTGCCTGGCCTACGCCAGCGCTTCTTTAGTATATACTATATACTCAATACTATACACTAATTTGGCTACTAAATTTAGATTCCTAACTTTTGACTTATATATTCTTCACTATATACTTGATACTA
>JADBKX010000041.1:36247-40605 GCA_014894735.1 Candidatus Sediminicultor sextus
TACGCTCCACGCTCTTGTCTTTTCTTTTCTTTACTATATACCATATACTAAATACTATATACTAATTAATTGGTTGGAACCGACAAGTAAGGAAGAACCTTGGAAGCAATCTCCTGGAAAACCGGAGTAGCTACTGTCCCACCGTAATAACTCCCCTTGGGTTCATCTAATAAAACTAAGATGGATATCTTAGGATTATCTGTAGGAACATAACCCACAAACCAGGAGCTGTATTTATCTTCAGAATATTTACCGGTAGAAAAATCAAATTTTTGAGAAGTCCCGGTTTTCCCTGCTGCCTGGTATCCTACAAGCTTAGCCCTTGTACCAGTTCCATCATTCACTACTTGTTCTAATATTTTGGTCATAGTTAAAGCAGTATCAACCGATACTACCTGTCTTACTGGCTTTGGTTTAAATATTTTAATCTTATTTTGCGCAGAATCTATTATTTCCTTTACTACCATCGGTTTCATCAAAGTCCCTCGGTTAGCTATAGCCGATATAGCCATTATCAACTGAAGGGGAGTTACAGAAATTTCTTGACCTATAGATAAGGAAGCCAGGGAAATTTTTGACCAATCCTTTGTGCTTCTTACCAAGCCATTTATTTCACCGGGTAAACTTATTTCAGTTAATGTCCCAAACCCAAATCTTCTAATCGACTTTTCAAATACTTTTTCATCTAATCTTGTCCCGGTTTGAATTACTCCTATATTACAGGAATTTTTTACTATATCGGTAAGATTCTGTGAGCCATGTTGGTATATATCGTGAAAAATATGTCCATTATAATTTGTCCATCCTTTACAATAAAACTGATCATCTAATTTAACTACTCTTTCTTCCAGGGCTGTAGCTATGGTAATAACTTTAAAGGTCGATCCCGGCTCATAGGCATCAGTTACTGCTCTATTCCTCCAAAGATCACGAGGGTATTCATTAAAATAATTGGGGTCATAGGAAGGTTTTACTGCCATTGCTAAAATTTCTCCGGTTTTGGGTTCTACTACAATAGCAATTCCTGCTTTGGCTTTATATTCTTGAAAAGCTTTGTCCAAAGCTTCTTCAGTGATATATTGGATAACTTCATCAATAGTCAATACAATTGAATGTCCATCTTTATGAGCATTTGGTTCTTTAATGCTTAGAGGTACCTTGCCGCCTATAGCATCTCTCTCTAAAATTGATAAACCAGGCAAACCTTTTAGTTCTTTATCAAAAAATGATTCCAAACCTTCCAGGCCTTGATTGTCTATTCCCACAAATCCCATTAAATTAGAAGCTAAATAATTCTTAGGGTAATATCTTTTGTTCTCATCTAAGAAATCTAATCCTTCTAAATTTAGTTTTATAATCTCTGCAACTTCTGTTTCTTTCAACTTCCTTTTTATCCATACAAAAGATTTTTTCTGGTTTAATTTTTCCAGTACATCTTTTGTTTTCAAATTCAAAATTGAAGATATTTTTCGGGCAGTTTCTTGAGGATTTTCAACTTTAGGAGGAATGGCAAATAAAGATTTGTCATTAATATTCACGGCTAATTTTTTATAATTTCTATCATAGATATTACCTCGTTCTCCCTCAATGGAAAAAGAAGTGAGATGTTCTTGTTGGGCAATTTCTTTAAATTTATTAGTCTGAATAACCTGAATGTTATATAATCTATAAATTAATGAAAAATAAAGAATAATGAATATTATAAGTAAAAAAATAATACGTTCTTTTTTCTCTTTGGAAAGCAACAACTATCTCCGCCCTCTTTAACCTTTGCTGCTACAAGTATATTATTTTAATATCCCTGAAATCAAGTCATTTATCTTATTTAGGTCAAAACTAGCCCAAAAATTCTTTTCATCTTCATAATTGTTACTGATTGTCCCGATATCATTTACGGAATTAATCATAACAACGGGGTTTAAAGCAATAAACTTTACTTCTTTTGGTCTAACCATTCCCAATTGATTATAGGCAATTTTTTCAATTCTATCTAAGGCAGAAAGAGTCTCTACGGTAAGTTCAAGTTTTTTATTTTCTTCCTCTAAGACTATTTTTTCATTTTCTAATTTTATTAATTTATAACCCAACTCAGTTAATACAATGTTATTAGAAATATAAAAAATTACTATAGAAGTAACAAGAATTACTATAATTAAAAATGACCCAAAAACAATTAAGGCATTCTTACTTTCATAATTACCGGTAGCTATAGCACTACTCCCTCTCATATTTTATCCCCCCTTTATTATATTGTTGTAAACATTATTTTCTCTGCCACTCTTAATTTAGCGCTTCTTGCTTTAGGATTATCTCTTACTTCCTCCAAAGAAGGTCTAATTGGTTTTTTAGTTACAATTTTCAATCCGTAATTCTTTTGCTCTTTTCCTTCTCTTTCTGCTTCCTTAAATAGGTGTTTAACTATCCTATCCTCTAGTGAATGGTAGGAAATAACACATATCCTTCCCTTATCCTCCAACACTCTAATAGCCTGATTCAGCCCTTTTTCTAAAGCCTTAAGTTCCTGGTTTACTTCAATTCTGATAGCCTGAAATACCCTGGTTGCGGGATGTATTCTCCAGGTGTGCCTCTTTTTAGTCCTGGGAAGAGTCTTTATGATTAAATCAGCTAACTGCTTGGTTGTAGTAAATGTTTTCTTTTTTCGTTCTATTACGATTAAGCGGGCAATTCTCTTGGAAAACCGTTCTTCTCCATATTTTTCAAATATTTCAGCTAAATCTTTTTCCGAATAACTATTAATCAAAATATCAGCGTTAAATTCTTGATTTAAGTCCATACGCATATCTAAATGGCTGTCTTCTTTAAAACTAAATCCTCGTTCTTTCTCTTTTAATTGGTGAAAGGACACTCCTAAATCAAAGATTATCCCCGAAACTGTTTCAGTCTTTAAGTCCGATAGAATCTCCTCTAAATTTTTGAAATTACCTTTAACTAATTTTACTTTATCGATATAACTTTTTAATTCTTCCTTTGCTGTTTCAATTGCCTCTATATCCTGGTCGATGCCGATCAATAAACCATGGGGATAAATTTTTTCCAAAATAGCTTTGGAGTGTCCTCCACCCCCTAATGTGCAATCGATATAAACACCTCCTTTCTTTAAGTTTAAATAATTTAAGATCTCTTTTGTTAACACAGGAAGGTGAAAGGAATTTGCCATAGATTAGCCTTCTTGTTCGTATATTCTTTCGGCAATATCTTCATATGAACTTTCAACTTCTTTAAAGTATTTTTGCCATAGATCTTTACTCCAGATTTCTATCCTATCTAAAACCCCGATAACCATAATTTCTTTATTAATCCGGGCATAATCTCTCAAATATTTCATAATAATGACTCTACCTTGATTATCCATAGTGCAATCGCTAGCTCGAGAAAATAATATTCTCTTAAATGCTCGGGCATCTCTCTGTCCCAAGGGGAGCAGCTTCATTTTTTCAGATAAATTTTTCCATTCTTCCAGAGGATATACAAAAAGACAAGTATCAAGACCGAAAGTGATAATAAAATTATCGCCTAAAGATTCTCGGTACTTTGCCGGCACAATCAATCTTCCCTTTTCATCGATAGTGTGCTCATACTGTCCTAAAAACATAAAATCTCCTTTATATTTATCCTCCACTTTACTCCACTTTGTTCCACTGTATATACTATACTACATACTTTCGAAAAATCCTCTTTTTTTTTGAAAATAATTTAATTTTTTTTAATAAAATTAGAAATACCACATATTTAGCGTCTTTTCTATGATAGATACACTATTTTTCAGCGAATTTTTGGGGGAAATAGAAGGAAGGAGACTTTTTAATGATTAAGTTAATTTTCACGATGAATATCTTGGGGAAAATAGAATAAAAAAAAGACATACAATAAAATGTTTTATTGTATGTCTTTATATCTATTTATTTTGATAAGTAGATCGTATAAGCCGAGTTCTGTCCCCTTATTAAATTATAAGGGTGGTAATCATCTATCTGGGATGTAAGTTACTTTACACCTCTAGCGACCTACCCGAAGATTCAGCGGGCCACCACAGCTCTTCCTATTTGGTCTTGCTCCGAGTGGGGTTTACTAAGCTTGTTAGTCACCTAACAACTGGTAGGCTCTTACCCTGCCTTTTCACCTTTACTGAGTACTCAAAATTGAGTGCCCAGCTGTGTATTTTCTGTAGCACTTTCCTTAAGGTTACCCTCACTGGGGGTTACCCAGCACTCTGCCCTGTGGAGCTCGGACTTTCCTCGAAAGAAATAGCATTTCTTCCGCGATTACCTGATCTACTTATCAAATATTCTTTTTTTCAATTTTAAAATACCATTTTAATACAATAAAGTCAATTAGCT
>JADBKX010000109.1 GCA_014894735.1 Candidatus Sediminicultor sextus
TGCTTTTGCCACTGTCACTGCGCATGTTGCAGTGAAGCTTCCATCTACTGTTGTTGCTGTAATAGTAGTTGCACCTTCTGTTAATGGTGTTACTACTCCATCAACTACGGTTGCCACTGCCGGAGCACTTGAAGACCAAGTTACGCTTTTGTTGGTAGCAGTTGCCGGTGCTATAGTCGCTATTAACGTTCCTGTTGCTCCCCCTGCTGTTAAGGTCATGGTTACTTGATCTAAAGCTACTCCTGTTACTGCTACTGGCTTGGGCTTGGGAGTGCAGCCGGTGATGAGAAGGGCTGTCAGAATTACTAAACAGACAATAACAAAACTTTTTTTACTAAACATTTCTTATCCTCCTTTCTAAATAAGGTTAACCCAAAATCTGCGTCTAAAATATTTACGCAAATTGTTTGCTGGATT
Source organism: Candidatus Sediminicultor sextus (assembly GCA_014894735.1). Classification (GTDB taxonomy): domain Bacteria; phylum Atribacterota; class Phoenicimicrobiia; order Phoenicimicrobiales; family Phoenicimicrobiaceae; genus Sediminicultor; species Sediminicultor sextus. The sequence continues at coordinate 418 of JADBKX010000109.1, forward strand.
CATCTAAGAGTAATATAACATATTTTTTAAGTTTTATCAACAACAATTTGATTCTTAAATAGTGCACTTTGAAATTTAACTAACATTATTCATCCTTAAATTTTTATTAAAATAGCTTTTAAAATAGGGATAGGTGTTAATGCTCAATAATTAAGTAACTTATTTGGTATAATTATACCACCAAAGGAGGTACTTAATTATGAAAATTAATCAACAGGTCATCGTAAAAAGATGGAAGCTTATTCTGGAAGAATACGAAAAGATCCAGAATAAGCTTCTCCCCCGTTCCTTTATTTTAGTTAAAGACTTATGTCTTGCTCATTATATCTCCAATAAAGAGCTAAGACGTTACTATCGTAAATGGCAGGAAGGGGAAAAACAGGATGATTCCTTACTCCCTGCTCAAAGAGGGGCTCGTCCAGGATCCCGGAGAACCCCTAAAGAGATAGAGCGCAATATCCTGAAAGCTTACCGTAGATTCGGCTCTAATCGCTATGAACTGGTATTATTGTTTAAACCATATTATCTGGATAAGACTCCTTCTCCTACTACCATGGATCGGATTAAAAAACGCTATCCTTTGAATCCGGCCCAGAAGGAGATCATCAAACGCTATTGAGAAGGTAACCCCGGGGGAGTTAGCCCATATCGATCTGACTTAAGGTACCTAAGGATATCCGTATAGTCTTTAAGATAAAAGACCTTTATGTCGCCGCTCTTTTAGATGATTGTACCCGACTTACCTATTTAGAAATCCTAAAGGATAAGAAGGCCTCTACGCTTACTTACTTTATGGCCCGAGCCCTATCCTGGTTCAAACAGATCTATAATTTTGAATTTGAGAAAGTACTATCTGATAATGGTCCGGAATTTAAAGGCTCCCTTAATAGAGAATACCCTTTTGAAACTATGTGTAATCAGTTAGGGATAAAACATATCTATACTAGGCCTTATCGACCTCAAACCAATGGCAAAGTCGAGGCCTTCTGGAAGATTATTAAAAATGAGTTCTTCTATCCTAATTCATTTGATTCTTTAAAAGATCTCATCTATAATCTAGGAAACTTCTTATTTGAATATAACCACTTAAGAAGACACGGGGGAATTGATTATCTCACCCCTTATGAAAAGTTAGAAAAAGTTACCGAATTATTGAGTTAGTACAACAGGTCCCTTTGACACCTTAAATCTAAAAGACTTGAATCACTGTTTATAAAAAATATTAACCCTTTGTAATCGCTGTCATTGCGGTTTTACCTTAAATAAGAGGAGTCACCCAATTATGGGATTGACACATAATTTCTAGGTTAGGGAAATTATAGACCTTTAAGAGTACTTCCAAGAGCAAGTAATATAAAAGCCACTGCGACGAACCAGAAGTTGTAAGGTGCAAGCACTGGTATTTTTAAAATTCCAAGGTAAAGAAGTATCCCTAAAACTGCCAGGATAACAGATATAAGCCAAGTACTTGACTTTGGTGCCCGCGTTTTCACACTCCCACCCCCTTTCTTTTTCTAATTATTTTTTGTAGCGTTCCTTATAATTGGGTGACTGCAAAACCTTTCTTTTCTAATGTTAACAAAATCGAAAGTTTTTTCAGGTGTTTGTACGCGTTACATACATTTGAGACTCTGGATAATGCAAAAAGTGTTGCAAACAATATGTTATGGGGTCGGGTCTTGCAATATCACTTTTCATCTTCCCCCTCAAACTTTTTAATCGCTCTGCTCACTGTAGTATAATGCAGGCCAATATATTCTGCTATCTCTTTTAAGGTATAGCCATACTGTAGGTGAGCCTCA
>JADBKX010000025.1:0-4438 GCA_014894735.1 Candidatus Sediminicultor sextus
TCAAAACGATTATCACTGACCAGACCTACATGGTCAAATTTTTCTATTCCGATACCAAGTAATCCTGTGCCAAAAATTACTACTTTTTTATAAAATTCTTGATAGGTAATTGGTGCGAATTTTCCATCTTTTTTTACTTTAAAAGCAGTTCTATCACCATAAAGATTTACACTGTTTCTTAGCATTTCATTTAGTGTTTGTAATTTCATAAAATATCTCTCTCCATAATCTTTATTAAATAACTATTAGTTAATGTTAATAGCAGTTATTAACACCAAGTATATATATAAATTTTAAAAAAGTCAAATTACTAAATTGTAAAGACTACTTCTAATAAATTTTTATATATTTTTAAATATTATTTTTCAAGGGAGGAAATATTTTTTAAATAAAAAAGGGGAAAACAGTTTTAATCTTAGGAAATTTTTAAGATATCTTATTTTGTCGAGATAAAAAATTATTTTTAAAAAAAATAATTAAAAAGAAGGATTTTATAAAATAATGTAGAATAAAACATTAAAGAGCTAATTAGACAGATAGAATATTTATTATTTTTATAAATTCTTTTCTATATTTAAAAAACTATGATATAATTATATCAAAATATTCTGCTAAAAATAAATTCACTTTTATTCTTTGAGGGAGATAGGGTACGTGCGGATAATATCTATTGCTAATCAAAAAGGCGGAGTAGCAAAGACTACCACTACCATAAATTTAGGAGCAAGCTTAGCAGCATTGGGGAGAAAAGTGCTATTAATCGATTTAGACCCTCAAGCCCATACTACTTTAGGATTGGGTTTTGAACCGGATACTTTGTCTAAAACGATATTAAATGTTTTAGAGCCTCATCGCTCCAAGAATAAATTGAAGTTAGAAGAAATAATAATAAAGTTAAAAGTAAATAGCGAAAATAATTTATTTTTAGCTCCTTCTAATATTGACTTTGCCAGCGCAGAATATAAACTTATAGACCAAATAGGCAGAGAAGATTTTTTAAATGCGAGCATCAGAGAGTGCGAAGTTCCTTTTGATTATATTCTTATTGACTGCCCTCCTTCTTTAGGGATCTTGACTGTAAATGCCTTAAAGGCTTGTGATGAAGTCATTATCCCTATGCAGCCACATTATTTTGCTCTCAGGGGGATAGAAGAATTTATAGAGACAACTGAGATCGTGCGGAAGAATTTAAACCATTCTTTAAAAATAAATATTTTAATCACCATTGCTGACACAAGAAGTAATTTAGCCAAGGAAGTTATAGGTGAAACAAAACAATATTTTAGTAATAAGTTATTTAAAGTGATAATAAGAAAAAGTATAGCTTTAGTAGAGGCCAGCAGCCAGGGTGTACCAACCCTACATTATAGCCCCAATTCTCACGGGGCTATTGATTATTATAAATTAGCTCAAGAGGTGATATCTTTTGAAAAAGAAGAGATTAGCGCGGGGATTCAGTAAAATCATAGATTATAAAGAAGAATTAATTAGGGATACATCAGAGGGGATTGATGAAAGAGTTGAAGTTCAGAATAGGGAAGAAGATGAATTCTTAGGAAGGCCTATAAGCCCTCCCCAGAAAGAGGTAGATAAATTTGTAAATATTAAAGTGGTTGGTATTGGAGGAGGAGGGAATAATGCGATTCGGGAAATGACTTTGCAGGGAATGAGCAATCTCGATCTAATTGCTATAAACACAGACGTACAAGCCCTATCCCTATCTCAAGCTGGACAAAAAATTCAAATTGGTAAAACTTTAACCAATGGCTTAGGAACCGGTGGTAATCCCGAATTAGGCAAGAAAGCAGCTGAAGAGGATAAAGATAAAATTTCTAAGGCCCTGGAAAGTGCAGATATAATTTTTATTACAGCCGGTATGGGAGGAGGAACAGGAACTGGAGTTGCTTCAATTGCGGCAAAGATAGCAAAACAACATGGCATTTTAACTATAGGGGTAGTAACTAAACCCTTCACTTTCGAAGGGAAAAAGAGAAAATTACAAGCGGAAGCCGGAATAGAAGAACTAAAAAATGAAGTAGATGCTTTAATTACTATTTCTAATGACCGTTTATTAAAAATTATTTCTAAAGATACTTCTATGAAAGATGCCTTTGGAATGACGGATAAAGTATTATGTCAATCTGTTCAGGCAATTGCTGATCTGATTACAATTCCCGGATTAATAAATTTAGATTTAGCCGATGTAAGAACAGTAGCAAAAGATGCCGGGCTATCTTTGGTAGGCATTGGAAAAGGTAAAGGGAAAAAGAAAGCAGCTGCTGCAGCAAAAATGGCTATTACCAGTCCCTTATTAGAGGTTTCCATAAAGGGAGCAAAATCATTATTGATTAATGTTACCGGCGGTTTAGATATGAGCTTATTTGAAGTAAACGAAATAGTTGATGTCATATCTAAAGCAGTTGGTCAAGATACAAATATTGTTTTTGGAGCAATTATTAATGAGGAAATGCAGGACGAAATAAGGGTATCTGTCATTGCAACAAAGTGCGAAGAAAATATTGAAGAAGAAGAAAAAAAGGAAGAAGTAAATAAAAAAGAATTATTTAAAGAAAATTATACAGAAAAAGATAATCTGAAGATAGAAGATAAATTTAAAATTAAAGATCAATTGATAGATGATAAAGATTTAGAAATCCCTGCTTTTTTAAGGAAAAAGATGAAAGGTAATATACCGAACGATTCTTCAAAGCCGAAAAAGTCTTTATTTTAAAATCTATTTGTAAGTAAACCTATTTTTCTATAAAAGTTAACCAAAGGTGCCTGGCACCTTTGGTTAACTTTTATAGACTTACACTTGTTTAAAATAAATTTTGGTGTAATTATTCTTATGAAAAAGGTAAAGGGTCGACAGCTTTCTTTCATTATTTATGAGGCTTCCCAAAAAATTAAAAAAGATGATCCTCTAAAGATTATTTTTGAATCCATAGACTGGAGCTTTATTTATCCCATAATCAAAGATAAATACGCCACCGGTAGAGAATTAGTTTATGACCCGGTGTCTCTATTTAAAGCTCAACTTTTAATCTGGTTGGGTGAAGTAAAATCAAATCGAAGATTGGCTGAGAGCTTACAATTTGACTCGCGTTTTTGTGTCTTTTGCGGTTTTGATAACTTTCTTAAAACCCCTGCTCATTCTACTTTTTCCTACTTCAGGAAAAGAATTGGAAAAGATATTTATTATAAAATCTTACACCGCTTAATAGCTCAAACAGTAGTTGCCGCCGTAATAAATAAAATAAACATAAGTAGTAATACAGTACATATAATAATACATTGTAATAACGGAAAAAAGAAAAGTTGCAATTGCAGTGGCAGCAAGTGTAAGTATGATAAAAAACAAAAATCTTCTAAAGATAAAACTAATATAAAGTTAATTACCAAAAACTTTGTAGCTCTCGGATTCAAAGCAAAAATGGTGATTGATGCAAGTACCAAACTGCCATTAGAGGTAACTTTAATTCCAAAAGAATAGGATAAAAATACCTTTTCTCATTTTTTCGAAGCCAATCATTTTTCGGAGTAATAACTTCAACATTTATATCTTTTAATTTATCAAGGTATTCTTTTGACAAATTAACCTATAACCTTGATTCGTTCTTTTAAAAGTAAAAGTATAAAAATAATTTTATATCAAGATAATAATGAAGAAGACTGTTAATTTAAAGTATTTAAAAAAGGGGAAATTAGAAAAATATGATTTATAAAGTTTTAGGGAAAACAGGATTAAAAGTATCTGTTATTGGCTTTGGTGCTTCTCCTTTAGGAGCAGAATTTGGTTCTATTGTACCGGAAGAGGGCAAACGAGCAGTAGACTATGCTATAGACCAAGGAATTAATTATTTCGATGTTTCTCCTTATTATGGAAGAACCTTAGCAGAAAAGCGATTGGGTGAATTTTTAAAGGGGAAGAGAGACAAGATTATTCTGGCCACCAAAGTAGGTAGATATGGTATCTCTCTTCCAGATGGATTCGATTTCTCTGCTCGGAGGGTTATAAAATCAGTTGAGGAAAGCCTGCAACGTCTAAAGACTGATTACATTGATGTATTTCAAATCCATGATATAGAATTTGGAAAAAGGAAGCAGATTATAGAAGAGACTTTACCGGCTATGTTTAAACTAAAAAAGAAAGGGAAGATTCGTTTTGTTGGAATTACTGGTTATCCCTTAACACCACTTAAAGAAATAGTGGAAACTCAAGAGATTGATACTGTGCTTAGTTATTGTCGTTATAATTTACTGGATACTACTATGGATGATATTTTAACTCCAGTAGTAAAAAAGAAAAGGATAGGTTTGATAAATGCATCGCCTTTGCATATGCGTATTCTTACTGAAAAAGGAGCACCAGATTGGCATCCAGCTCCGGAAAAAGTATTGAAAGGGACAAAGGAAGCTATACAATTTTGTCAAGAAA
>JADBKX010000025.1:4538-7082 GCA_014894735.1 Candidatus Sediminicultor sextus
TTTTGTGTGTCGGTGCAAGCTCGGCAGACCTTACAAGAGACTAAATGGCTTTTAGAATTAGCCCAAAATAATTCGTTTATTAAAGGAATAGTGGGTTGGGTTAATCTTAAAAGTAGTTCCGTGGAACAAGATTTAGAAAAATTTGCTGCCTATAAGAAATTTAAGGGAGTTCGGCACCTCTTGCAGGATGAAGATGATGACCGTTATATGCTTCAACCAGATTTTAAACAAGGATTAAGACAGTTAGAAAAATATGGTCTTACTTATGATATATTAATCTATCCCCGACACATTAAATACGCTTGTGCCTTAGTTAGTGAATTCCCTCAACAAAAATTTATAATAGATCATATGGCCAAACCCTTGATTAAAGAGGGCAAAATTGAAGCATGGAAGAAAGATATGCAAGAATTAGCTAAAGCAGATAATGTGTTTTGTAAATTAAGCGGCATGGTTACGGAGGCTAATTGGAACAGTTGGAAGCAAGAAGATTTTGTACCTTATATGGAGACTCTTTTAGGAATATTTGGCCCGAATCGACTTTTATTTGGTAGTGATTGGCCGGTCTGTACAGTAGCCGCAAAATATGAACAAGTTTTAGGAATTGCGACTAATTTTATTAATTCACTTTCTCAAACAGAACAAGCCCACATTATGGGCCAAAATGCTATAGATTTTTATAATTTGGAGGTGTAGGAATTTACTATATGAAAGCAATTAAAATAATAGAACCAGGTGTAGTAAACTTAGTAGAGATAGGCAAACCTAAAGTAGGCGATGAGGAAATTCTGATAAAATTAAAAGCATTAGGTCTTTGTGGCAGTGATCTTAAAACTTATCGAGGGCAAAATAAGATGGTGAGCTATCCGCGTATTCCTGGTCACGAAATAGCGGGAGAAATTATTCAGACTGGGAAAAATGTTCCTTCTGAATTCCAGGTAGGTCGGCTTGTCACTGTTTCTCCTTATAGCTCCTGTGGAAAATGCGTTGCTTGCCAGCAAGGAAGAGTAAATTGTTGTCCTTATAATCAGACTTTAGGGGTACAAAGAGATGGGGCAGCTGTAGAATTTATTGCTTTACCTTATAAAAAGGTTTTTTTAGTAGGAAATTTAACAGAAGAGCAAATTACCTGTATTGAACCCTTAAGTGTAGGATGGCATGCTACTAATCGAGCACAAGTAAGTTCAAAGGATATAATATTAGTATTTGGTTGTGGGATGATTGGTTTAGGTGCTATTGCTGCCTCAGGATACAAAGGGGCTAAGGTAATTGCTGTTGATATTAATGATTTAAAATTAGAAAAAGCGAAAGCTTTAGGAGCAAATTATACAATTAACTCTCAAAAAGAAGATTTAGAGAAGAAGGTTTTTCATCTTACCAGCGGTCAGGGTGTGAATGTAGTCATTGAAGCAGTAGGCCTTTCGGAGACTTTTAAAAAAGCTATTGATTTGGTCTGTTTCGCAGGTAGAGTGGTTTATATTGGATATGCTAAAGAGCCTGTGGAGTATGATACAAGTCTTTTTGTAAAGAAAGAGATAGACATAAGAGGCTCGAGGAATGCATTAGATGATGAAATTAAAGAAGTCATTAAAATGGTGGAAAGTCGAAAAATGAAGATAGAAAATTTAATTACCCAAAATTACCTTCTTAAAAATTTAGGAGAGGCTCTTAGATTTTGGGATAAACATACAGATAAGGTGACCAAAATAATTATTCACTTTTCTTAAATTTAATTATAAAATATATAGTATGAGTATTTATTTAAATTTGACTAATTAAAATTATTCTTATTTATCATTTTAAGAAATAGAAAAACGGAGAAAGAATTATGTTAAAGAATATTCCTCTCATTATTTCCCCAGAGCTAATGAAAACGCTCATGGAAATGGGCCACGGTGATGAAATAGTAATTGCTGATGGTAACTATCCTGCAGAATCTTCTGGAAATAAAGTAATTAGGGCTGATGGTCTCGGCATACCAGAATTGTTGAAAGCTATCCTTCAATTTTTCCCTCTGGATACTTATGCGGATATTAATGTAATCTATATGGATACTGGAAATGATGAAATACCCTCAATTTGGAATAAGTATCAAGAAATTTTAAAGAAATCTAAAGAAAATTTTAATATAGGAAAATTAGAAAGGTTTAAATTTTACGAAAGAGCTTCCCAATCGTATTGTGTAGTAGCAAGCAGTGAGCAAGCTTTATATGCTAATATAATTTTAAAAAAGGGAGTGATTAAATAGACTTCAAGAGAAATTTTCAATTTATCTTGATAATAAAAATATAAATGTGATCATTATATTAAAAGAGAAACTAAGTTGATATGTTAAAAAGTCTTAATTCAATTATCAATACCAAGGGAAGAGGAAGTCATCGTGAGTAGCATTTTGCAAATTTTCCGGAGGATATATTATAAGAAAATATATAAAAAATAAATTTGACTGTTCAATCAATTAATCCATTTTAAGAGGGGTAATAATCTCTATATTCTTATTTTTCAATATATCGAGATATTCATTTAGTAATGGTTTGTCCGTTA
>JADBKX010000161.1 GCA_014894735.1 Candidatus Sediminicultor sextus
TTTATAAAGAAAAATACCCTGATGAATTAGCACGAAAGATGCTAAAAGAAGCAGGAGTAGTTGAGATTCATTATGAATAAAATAAAAATTGCTATAATTTTCGGAACTCGTCCCGAAACCATAAAGATATTTCCCATAATTTTACAAATAAAAAAATACCCCCACCTTATAGATTATAAAATCATAGTTTCTGGTCAACATCGGGAAATGTTAGATCAGATGTTAAAGATTTTTCAAATTAATCCTGATTATGATTTAAATATCATGGAAAAAGGTCAATCTTTATCAAATATCACTAATAATAGTCTTTTAGGTATTGAAAAAATATTAAAAAAAGAAAAGCCGTCTATCGTATTAGTGCAGGGTGATACTACTACTACCTTTGCTGGAGCTTTAGCCTCTTTTTATCAGAAAATAAGAATAGGTCATGTAGAAGCCGGGCTTAGAACTAACAATAAATATTATCCTTTTCCCGAGGAGATAAATCGTCATCTAACCAGTGTTTTAGCTGATCTCCACTTTGCCCCCACCAGAAAATCGTGTGAGAATTTGCTTTCTGAAGGAGTAAGAAGGGAAGATATTTTTATCTCTGGAAATACCGTAATAGATTCTCTGTTATTAATGATTAAAGAGAACTATAAATTTAGAGAACCTTTATTAAAAAATAAAAAAATATTAGAGAAAAAAATTATTTTAGTAACCATGCATAGGAGAGAGAATTGGGGAGAACCATTAAGGGAAACTTGCCAAGCAATAAATAAAATAATCGATGAACATTCTGATACATATGTAATTTTCCCTTTGCATAAAAACCCTGAAATAAGAAGGAATGTTAAGGAAATCTTGCAAAATAAAAAAAATATTTTGCTTCTCGATACTTTAGATTATGATGATATGGTTAACTTGATGTCCAAATCATATATTATGCTTACTGACTCTGGCGGGATACAAGAAGAAGCGCCTTCCTTAGGTAAGCCAGTATTAGTATTACGGGATGAAACAGAAAGACCGGAAGCAGTTGAAGCAGGTGTAGTAAAACTGATTGGAACTAATAGAGAAAGGGTTTATAGCGAAGTTAAAACAATGTTAAACAATAAAGATAAATATATAAAAATGTCAAAAAGTATCAATCCTTATGGAGATGGAAAAGCTTCAGAAAGAATTGTTAAAAAAATACTATATAATTTTAATTTAATTGATCAATCCCCTGATGAATTTAAAGCAAAAAAGGAAAAACAGTAATTTAAAATTCACCAATGAACCACTTCTCCAATTCTCCGATTAATTAAGATAATTAGCCGTTTAATTGTGTAATGTATAACTTGTAATAAGCACTTGTTTTTATTATTTAGGAAATTTAATCTTATCACTCATTACTTATTACTGGTTACTGTATTTTACACGAGATACGAAATACGAATTATATTTGTGGCTTTTATTTCTCTACTATATACGATATACTATATACTAACGACTAATAGAGGGTGTGATATTTTTATGTTTCCTATTTGGGATGATGTACCAACAAAAAAATTTCCCTTAATAACAGTGATTTTAATTGCACTGAATTTAATGGTATTTTTATATCAAGTATCCTTAGGTGAAAGGTTCAATGAATTTATCTATTCAATGGGATTGCTTCCTTTTGAAATGACTCATCATATCGATCTTTTTCCTTCTGGTCCATCACCTATTTATTTAACGATATTTTCCTCTATGTTTATGCATGGCAGTATTGTTCACTTATTAGGGAATATGTTGTTTTTATGGATATTTGGAAATAATATAGAGGATTATTTAGGTAGAAAAAAATTTGTAATCTTTTATCTTATTTGTGGAATAGCTGCTGCTTTTACACAAATATTTTTTAATCCTGATTCTAAAGTACCAATGGTTGGAGCAAGTGGAGCAATAGCTGGCGTATTAGGTGCGTATTTGTTGCTTTATCCTCGAGCTAAAGTTACTACGGTAATTATTTTTGTTTTTTTTATTAGATTAATTAAAATTCCCGCGGTAGTAGTATTAGGTTTTTGGATAATATACCAATTTTTATATGGCATATCTTCTTTAGCGGTTAGAACAGGAGAGGGTGGGGTAGCCTGGTTTGCTCACATTGGCGGCTTTATTTGTGGGGTTATTTTAATTAAATTATTTAAACCATTTGTCGAATAGTATATCGTATATCGTATAT
>JADBKX010000139.1:0-4815 GCA_014894735.1 Candidatus Sediminicultor sextus
AAATTATAGTTTGATAAATCTTTTTCCTTCGATTTCTTTTATCAGGTCTTTTAGTTCGAGGCTTAGTAGTATCTCGCTTACTTTACCGGCGGAAAGTTTGCTTGCTCCAATAATTTCATCTATTTGGATAGGTTCTTTGGTAATGATCTGGTAAATTGTTTTTTCTTCTTCGGTTAGAGAAGTATTTTCTTTAACCATCTCTTTTTCAGCTGTTTTTTGAGGAAGCACTATATGAATTTCTTCTAAGATATCCTGATAATTGTCTACTAATTTTGCTCCCTGTTTTATTAAATTATGCGAACCGTTGGATAACGGAGAGTTTATATTACCGGGAATTGCAAATACTTCCCTGCCCTGTTCGAGGGCGAAATCGGCAGTGATTAGAGCACCGCTCTTTTCAGCTGCCTCCACTACCACCGTTCCCAGACTTAATCCGCTGATAATACGATTCCTGCGGGGAAAATTCTGTCTTTCCGGCAGAGTAGAAAGAGGAAACTCGCTTATTATTGCTCCTGATTCTTGTATCTCTTGAGCCAGCCTTCTATTTTCGGGAGGATATATATGGTCAATACCGCAGCCCAATACTGCAATAGTGCGGCCATTTACTGAAAGTGCGCCTTTATGGGCGGCTGTATCTATTCCCCGAGCCATTCCGCTGATTATGGTCAATCCGGCTAAAGCTAAATCTTTGCTTAATTTTTCGGCCACCATCTTTCCGTAGTAGGTGGCTTTTCTTGTACCCACGATGGAGATAGAGTTTTTGTCTGACTCTACGATGGTTCCATGAAAATATAGAACCGGGGGAGGATAATGTATGGTTCTTAGGTTTTCGGGATATAGGGCATCCTCTATGGTTAAAACATTGACTTTATATTTAAGTATTAAGTCTAATTCCTGTTCGGGAATGATATTGTTTTTTTCTTCGAAGAGCCTGGTGGCTATTTTAGGGCTCAAATTCAGTACTTTGGATATTTCTCCTGATTTTGCCTGCCAGGCGGCATCGGTAGAGCCAAAGTATTCAAGTAATTTGTAAAATCTTTTTGGGCCTATATCCGATATTTTATTCCAGGACAGCCAGTATTTTAATGAATTTTCTTTCAATTGATGTTCCTCCTCGATTTCTTAAGGGTTCGATAAATCGAACCCCCTACAAGATAAATCTGACCATACTAAACGCAATACGCAATACTAATAAGGTCCTTTGCTGACTAAGATATGGACTTCTTTACTGCTTGAATTTATATTTCCCGGTTCAGGGGTTTGGGCAATAACCATGTTCTCAGGGACAGAAAAATGATAGGTATAGGTGACTCTGCCTAAAATCAGACCATATTCTTCGATAAGAGCCGTGGCTTCTTCCAGCTCTTTATTTCTGAGGTCGGGAATGTTTAAGGCAATAACCTTGTTCTCTTTGCTTACTACCACATAAATTTCTCGGTTCTTTTTTACTTTCGCCCCTCCAGCCGGATCCTGGGTGATGATTTTATTTTGAGAGATTCTTTCGTTAAATTCCTCGCCGGAGACATAGATCTTTAGCCCGGCATCATACAATTTTCCCTGAGCAATATTCAATTCATCACCGATTACCGAGGGAACTATGGTATCGGAAACATCAAACATGTTTTGGAATACCAGAAAGGCACAGACTGCACCGGCACCTACTGCAAAAATTATTAAAGCCGGGAGGAGAAATGTTTTAAAGATAAAACGAAAAATTTTTCCTATCCAATCCATTTATAACCCTACCCTTTTCTTATTATTTTTGCCATAAAGAATCCATCCAGATCTAAATCCGAATTAGAAAGCCCGGGGACGATCTGAATAAATTTATTTTGGTTGTGCTGACCTGACTCATACACCGGTAATTTTCGCTCTTCTATAAATTTACTTAAATCTTCTAACTCGAAATTAGGATGTTTCTCCAAAAATCTGCTTACTGCTTCCTCGTTCTCTTCCGGTTCGGTACTGCAGGTAGAATAGACTAATCTCCCTCCGATTTTCAGGTAATTGGAAGTGATGTCCAATATCTTCTCCTGCAGTTTGGTCAACCGTTCAAATCTTTTTGCATCATAAGTTTGCCATCTTAAATCAGGTTTTCTCCTGATCACTCCCAAGCCGGTACAGGGAACATCTATTAAAACTTTATCTGCTACCTTTAGGTATTTTTCAGCTAATATAGTGCCATCATTCTGCCGGGTCTTTACTATATCAATTCCTAATCTCCGGCAGTTATTTTTTACCGTTATTAATCTTGATTGATTGCTGTCCATTGCCAGGATACTGCCTTTGTTTGCCATCAACTGGGCAAGATGGGTGGTCTTCCCTCCCGGAGCACTGCAAACATCGATTACCAATTCACCGGGTGAAGGGTCGAGCAGATGAGAAACCAGTATTGATGCTTCATCCTGAATCTGAAATAGCCCCTCCCGGTAAGCAGGAAATTTAGTGACATTGGCAAGTCCTTTAACCTGCAGTGCTTCTTCGGTAAACAGCCCTTCTCTTACCGACATATTCTCTTTTTCTAAAATCCCTTTTAAATCAGGGCGGGATATCTTCAGGGTATTCGCTCTAATTACTAAAGTGGGTATCTTGTTATTCGCCTTACATATTGCAATCGTATCGGTTAAGCCAAATCTTTTTAACCAACGCTCGACTATCTGCAGGGGGTGTGAATAAATCGTAGAAATATACAGAGCGGTTTCTTTTTCCCTATCCGGCCAGTGAATATTCTCTCTGTTTCGAATAATATTTCTTAAAACCCCGTTTACAAATTTAGCTATCCCGGGATTCCCGTATTTTTTTGCTAACTGCACCGATTCATTACATACCGCATAATCAGGAACTTTGTTTAAAAATAGCAGCTGATAAACACCCATTCTTAATATATTTCTAATCAATACTGCTGTTTCCGATAGAGGTTTAGCAGAAAACTGCGATAGAGCCCAGTCTAATTTATTCCGGTTTCTCACCACTCCGTAGGTTATCTCGGTGATAAAGGCAGCATCTCTGGTGGAATTTTTCTTTTTATCCAATGATTTGCTTAACAGAATATTGATGTAGCCCTGTTTGGAATCAATTTTTACCAAAATAGTTAGTATGGTTTCTCTTATGGGATCAACTTCTATTTTTTTCATAGACCTGATTTATTTTATCTTCCCTTCTATCTCCTATTTCTCAGCACGATAAGCCGTAACAATTGAAAGACTGCCACCGAGGTAGCTGCCACATAGGTAAATGCCGCGGCGTTTAAAACTTTTTTCACGGCATTAATTTCTTCTGTATCCGAGACAATATTTGCCCCAACCAAAAGGTTTACCGCTCTTTTGCTGGCATTAAATTCGACCGGTAAAGTGACTAACGAAAACAAGACTGCCAAAGAAAAGGCGATAATACCGATATCCATCAGGGCGGGAAAACTGAAGATAAAACCGATTAAAAACAGGGGTACCGCCATACTGGAGCCGATATTGGTGACCGGTACCAGATTACTGCGAAGGGAGAGTGGAAAATAATTTTTGGCATCCTGAAGGGCATGACCGATCTCATGGGCTACAATTCCCTGGGCAGCTAATGATTTACCATAGTATATTTCTTTGGAGAGGGCTAATTTTTTCTGTCTGGGGTCATAGTGATCAGATAGGCGGCCTTCTATCGGTTCTATCTTAATATTGCTCAAATTGTTTCGTAATAACAATTCCTCGGCTGTTTCCTTCCCGCTTAACCCGTTTTTGGCTAATATTGTTGAATATTTTAAATAGGTTGTTTTAACCTTGTATTGGGCATAGAGAGTTAAAATTATGGCCGGTATTAAAATAATCATGGTACTGTCGAAAAAAAACATAAAAAAACCTCCTAACTTAATATTTCTCCTGCTTTGATTTTATAACCATTAACAAACTGGTTCGCGGTTAATTCTTTTGAGCCGGCAGGAATCAGCCTTAATATTTTTATCATTCCCTTATCCCCGGTAGAGATTAAAATACTATCTTTTTCAGTTTTAACCACTATTCCGGGTTTAGGAGAACCTGTGTCCGCTTCATCCTGATAATCACACAGAAATCTTGCCCGGGTAATTTTCAGTTTTCTGCCCTGGTAATAGGTATAGGCACCGGGGAAGGGAATGGTTCCTCTGATTAGATTATAAATCTTTTCTCCCTTATCACTCCAGTCTATTTTCCCATCCTCTTTGTTCATCTTACGGGCAAAAGTTGCCAGTTTATTATCCTGGGAGATCCCTTCTATCTTCCCGCTTTTTATTTTTTCTAAAAGTTTGGGGAGGGACCTGGCGCTTAAATCGGATAACCTGTAGTAAAGTTCACCACAGGTTTCATCCGGTAAAATGTTTATCTTCTCCTGAAAGATGATTTCACCGGCATCTACTTTCTCCTTCATAAACATAAAAGTTATTCCGGTCTCCTTTTCACCGTTTATAATAGCCCGGTTAATAGGGGCAGCACCCCGATATTTAGGCAGGAGGGAGCCGTGGATATTTATACAGCCTATTTTGGGAATATTTAAGATATGGCTGGAAAGAATTTGGCCATAAGCGACTACCAGGATAATATCCGGGTTAAATTCTTCCATTCTCTTTATAGATTCCTCATCATTGATGTTCTCCGGCTGAAACACTTTCAACCCCTTATCGAGGGCTATTTTTTTTATGGGGGTGGGTAATATTTTTCTGCCGCGCCCCTGGGGACGGTCCGGCTGGGTAATTACCGCTATTTTGTTTTCTCTGTTGTCAGCCAGTTTCTCTAAAACCGGCCCGCCAAAATCTGCCGTTCCCATAAAAATAATTTTAAGCATAATTACCAC
>JADBKX010000139.1:4915-6987 GCA_014894735.1 Candidatus Sediminicultor sextus
TTTTTTCTTTTTAAATTTGTTTAACACTATCTGTCTTTCCATTCTTCCTATCCTGTCAATAAATAAAATCCCGTCTAAATGGTCGATTTCATGCTGAAGCGCGCGGGCAGTTAAACCTTCTTTGGTAACTTCAGTCGGGTCTCCGTTTTCGTTAAGTGCTTTCACCGTTACTTTTGATGAACGCTTGACCAGGCTATAAATACCAGGGATACTTAAACATCCCTCTTCTTCTTCAAGTTCTCCCTCGCTTTTAACAATCAGGGGATTTATTAATACTATTAACCCATCTTCCTCTCCGTCAATAACAATAATTCTTTTTGACACCCCCACTTGCGGGGCAGCAAGACCTACTCCGGAATCAGCATACATGGTTTCAGCCATATCTTTTATAAGATTCAATATTTCCGGGGCAATCTCCTTAACCGGTAGTGCTTTTCCCCTTAAAACGGGTTCGCCGTATTCTTTAATTTCTAATATTGCCATCTGTTTTCTCCTGAGGTAAGATTGGTGATTACACCGTTACAATCTGTGTAATGATTTTATACCTATATCATTCTTACCGGATCGACATCAATAGTCAATCTGTTTTTTTGGTCAAAATGCTTTGATAACATTTTATCATATTTTTTCTTAAATGCCTGATTAAATTTTTCTAAATCTTTTACTTTTACTAAAAATTGTACTTTGAAGTCGTTTTTCGATTTCCATAATACCATATCTACAGCACCCAGCAATTTAAATTCTGCAGACTCTTTATCTTTGCGGAGGGATTCTAAATAACTAATTAGATATTCAGCCCTCTGTTTAACTACTTCCTTCTCTTCTCCCAAGATGACGATTTTAATAATATGGGTAAAGGGAGGATAATCCAATTCCTTCCGTAATTCAATTTCTTTTTGGTAAAAATAATTATCATCCTGTTCTTTTAAGGCAACTATACAGTGGTCTGCGGGATTAAAGGTCTGAATAATCACTTCTTTGGGAAAGCTGATCTCCCTGAAAGAGGAAATAACTTCACTAAGCAGCTGAAAGGTCTTTTCCCCTGAACGATAATCCGGCAGATTCAGCAGAGTATCAGCGGAAATAATCCCTATTAAATCTACATTATTAAAATCTACTCCCTTTAACACCATCTGGGTACCTATCAATATATCGGTATTTCCCTGAATAAATTCTTTCAGGATTTGCCGATAATCATCATCTTTAATTGACGAATCCCGATCCAGGCGCCTTATTTCAGCCCGGGTAAACATCTTCTTGATTTCGCTCTCTAATTTTTGAGTTCCCATCCCCAGGGGGCGAATCTCTTTACTGCCGCATTTAGCACAAACCTCCATTACTTTTGCCTTTTTCCCGCAGTTATGGCAAATTAGCCTCGCTCTTTTTTGCATATCTAAATGATAAGAAAGCGAAGTATTGCAATCGGGGCATTTAGGTATATGGCCGCACTGGCTGCAAATCATAAAACTTGAGAAACCCCTCTTATTTAAAAAAAGTACGACCTGCCTTTTGTTCTTTAAACTTCTGGAAATGGCTTGTTGAAGTTCATAGCTTATTATCTTTTTTTTGGACTTTTCCTGGGTCATATCTATGATGGTTTTTTTTAATAGATTTTCTCTTTCCTCTCCGGTGTTCAGCTCCGCCTCCAAAAAATTATTTTCCTGGACATTCCAGTAAGATTCTATCGACGGTGTTTCACTGCTCAGAAAGAGGGGAATGTTCTCCAATTCTGCTCGTTTTAGAGCCACTTCCCGGGCATTATAGCGGGGAGACCTTTCTTCTTTGTACAGACTGCTATGTTCCCGCTCCAGGATAATCAATCCTAATCTGTCAAAGGGTACGAATATGGATGACCTCATCCCCAGAGCTATATTTACCTGTGAATTTCTTATTTTAATCCATTTCTGATATTTGGCCTTCTGGTCTATCTTTTCGTCAAAGACGACCATATTATCCTTAAATTCTTTTTCCAACAGCCCGGCTAATTCCGATAGATGAGATTCGGTAGGAGCTAATACAATAGCCTGCCTCCCCTCTTTTAGGGTCTTTCGGATACACTTTAAATAGATTTT
>JADBKX010000012.1:0-1672 GCA_014894735.1 Candidatus Sediminicultor sextus
GCAAAAGATTCAATTTTATGATTCATTTCTTCCAAGGTTAAATTTCCGTAAATTTTTTGATCCCTTTTTCCGAGCATATTTAAATTGGGTCCATTGATTATTCCTATCTTCAACATAATTTCCACTCCTTTTTAAATTCTTCTAAAGCCTTCATTACTTCTTCTTTATTTATATTGTCAATTGGACTAACTTTCCCCAGGGCTTCTGGTAAAATAAACGTTATTCTGCCCTGGTAGTTTTTTTTATCTAAAGTTAAGGTTTCCCAGAGCTGATTAAGGTCTAATTCTCTAATATCTATATTTATGGATTCCTGCTTTCGCCTGTCTGCGTGGTGCACTGCACAGGCAGGCAGGAATGACAAAGAAGAGGACAGGAATGACAGGATACGTTTAATCTGTCCTTCAAACTCTTCCGAACACATCCCTCTATTGCGAGCTATTTTAGTCTCGATTAACATACCTAAGGCTACTGCCTCACCATGACTTAAATCTTGATATTCTGCTCTTACTTCCAGGGCATGGCCAATGCTATGCCCAAAGTTTAGTACTTTGCGTAATCCACTTTCCCAGGGATCTTGCAAAACTATGTCCACCTTTAAAGAAACAGCTTCTTTAACCAGTTCATATAATAAATCTTTATGTTTTTTTAATAATTGATTAATATTTTTTTCTAACCATTTAAAGAAAGCCGGAGATTTAATAACTGCTATCTTTATAGCCTCTGCTATTCCATTTTTTATATCCTTATCTGATAAGGTTTGTAAAACTTCAGGGTCGGTGTAAACTGCCTTTGGTTGATAAAAGCTCCCGATTATATTTTTAGCTAAAGGATGATCAACTGCAACTTTTCCCCCAATGCTGCTATCTACCTGGGCTAAAAGAGTGGTGGGAATATATACCAAGGGCAGGCCTCTCATGTAGGTAGCAGCGACAAATCCGGTTAAATCTCCTATAACTCCTCCTCCTAAAGCTATAAGGGTAGTGGTTCGGTCCACTTTCCTTTTTAATAATTCATCATAGAGATATTTTGCCGTAGATAGAGATTTATATTTCTCGCCATCGGGTATTTCAATTAAATCTATTAGATTAAGATTAAATCCACCCCTTTTTAAGGAAGATAGTAGCTTAACTCCATACAAACAATTTACTAAAGAATTGGAAATTATTATAATTCTTTTATTCTCTATTGTTTTAGATAAATACTCGCCTAAATTAATAAGAATTCCCTTTTCAATACAAACCTTATATTCTTTATCTTCTGTAATTTTTACTGTAATCTCTTTCAACTTCGCTTATTCACCTTTCTTGCTCTAAAAGATTTATTATTTTATCCGTAACTTCCTGAATATTTAGATTGGTAGTATCAATCTTCCACTTAATATTAGCGTATATCTTCTTTCTTTCTTCTAAAAGGTGGTCAATCTCACTTAAGACATTTTCACCTTTTAAAAGGGGTCGATCATTCTTTCTTTTTACCCGATTATAGATAGTCTGGGAATCAGCGTAAAGGCATACAATCTCTCCTGCCTGACCCAGCATTCTGGCATTATCCGAAGAAAGCAGAGTTCCCCCACCAGTAGCAATTACCATATTTTCTTTCTGAGATAATTCTTTTACTAATTTATTCTCTTGTTCTCGAAAATAATTTTCCCCGTATCTGGCAAAGATATCTG
>JADBKX010000012.1:1772-6857 GCA_014894735.1 Candidatus Sediminicultor sextus
ACTAACTGCCGGGACAACACATATATCAGACCTTTGATAGATTGCTTTTGTCTCCTTTTTAGTGACAAAATCAATAGAACGAAGGGGATTAATCAAAGTAGGTATGGGTTTAATATAAGCTCTAATTATCACTTCTTCTCCATTGGTCACTCCGCCCTCTATACCGCCAGCTCGATTGGTCTTTCGGTAATAGCGGGAGGAATTTTTTCTTGGCTCTTCTTGAGCAAAGATTTCATCATGAACATCTGAACCTTTTTTCTCTGAAGCCTCTACTCCCTCACCTATCTCAACTGCCTTTACCCCTGGAATACTCATAAAAGCTGAAGCCAATTGAGCATCTAAACGCCTATCCCATTGGACGTAACTTCCTAAACCGATAGGAACACCGGTAATTACCACCTCAAATACCCCACCTAAAGTATCTCCTTTCTCCCGAGCTCGATCAATTTCTCTACACATTCCGATTGATGCTATTCCATCTATGCAATATACTGGTGATTTGTTAATCTCGGCTTTAATCTTTGGATTAAAAGAAGTAATCCTCCGGGCTTTAACCTGTCCAATCCTTAATACATAACTATAAATATTTAAATCAAATTCTTCCAAAAATTGTTGAGCTACTGAGCCTATAGCCACCCTCATGGCAGTCTGTCGAGCACTGGTTCTCTCTGAGACTTTCCGCACGTCTTCAAATCCATATTTTATTGCTCCGGCAAAATCTGCATGTCCTGGTCGAGGAATAGTTAAAGAGGGATATTTTTTATCTTGCCAATTCTCCCAGTCTTTATTTTTTATCATTAAGCCAAGAGGACTTCCAATGGTCTTTCCTTCTACCAACCCGGATAATATCTCAACTCGATCCTGTTCAATCTTCATCCTCTCTCCTCTGCCATACCCTCCTTGGCGTCTCGTTAGATTAAGATTGATCTTTTCTTCGTTTAAGGAAAAACCTGCTGGCAAACCTTCTATTATTCCCAACAAACATTTTCCGTGAGATTCTCCCGCATCGAGAAATCTTAGCATTTTGTATTTTCTCCCTTCTCTTTGACTTTCAAGCAATATAAGTAATTCTTTTAATCATTTCTAATACTTCTTTCCCTTTTGGTTTAAAGCCAGTCCAGAGATAGAAACTCTCTATACCTTGATAAACTAACATCGGTAAACCATTAATTGTTTTTGCTCCTGCCCTCTCCGCTTGTCTTAAAAAAAGAGTCTTAGCTGGGTGATAGGTAAGGTCATAGACTAAGAGATTAGAGTGAAACAATCTTTTTTCAGGCAAAGGAGTATTATTGATTTGAGGGGGCATTTCTAAAGAAATAGCATTAACTAAAAGATGAGCCTCCCCTATTTTATCTTTTAACCTCTCTTTCTCTAAAGGGAATATATTAATATTGCTCCCGGGGAAAAAGGTTAAAAAATCCTGTTTAATCTTTTCAGCCTTTTCAGGAGTTCGATTAAAGATACATATCTCTTCTATTTCTTCCTCTAAAAGAGCATAAATTACCCCACGAGCAGCCCCTCCTGCTCCTAAAATAATTGCTTTCTCCCCTTTTATTGCAAATTTCCCATCTTCCTGCAGGCTTTTCTTGAAACCAATTACATCGGTATTGTAACCGGTAAGAATACCTTTATTGTTAACAATAGTATTTACTGCTCCAATTCTTCGGGCAGATTCTTCCACTTCGTCTAAAAATTTAATTACTTTCTCTTTGTAAGGAAAAGTGATGTTTACCCCTCTTATATTCAGAGCTTTTATCCCTTGAATGGCTTTATCTAAATTGGTTTCTGCTACTTGAAAAGGTAGATAACAAAAGTTTAAAGAATGTTTAAGTATTATTTGGTTATGGATAAGTGGGGAAAGACTATTTTCTATATTTTTACCGATTATCCCGATTATTTTGGTCTTTCCGTTAATGTCCTTTTTCATTTATACCCCCACCTTAATTCTTTATAGAGATTACTTCACTGTATTCGCAATGATAGATTAAAAGTTAATCAAATTTTGTAAAGTCTTTTCGAATCCGGGAAAAGATATATCTATACATTCTGAATTTCTAATCACAGTTTTACCTTCGGCTAATAGAGCAGCGACTGCTAAAGACATAGCAATTCGGTGATCATTATAACTTTCGCAGACTGCTCCCTGCAATCTAGTGGGACCATTTACCGTAAAACCATCTTCCTCTTCCTCAATATCTGCTCCCATTTTTTTTAATTCGCTGACAATAGCTTTTATCCGATCAGACTCCTTCACCCTTAATTCTCTTGCCCCACTTACTAACGTTTTACCCTGCGCCTGAGTTGCCACCACAGCAATGAGGGGTAATTCATCGATTAGGAGGGGCACCATTTCTTCTTTAATCTCTATTCCTTTTAATTCTGAATATCCTATCTTTAAATCAGCCCGAGGTTCATTAGATTTTATCTGGTAATTTAAAATATCAATCTTTGTCCCCATTTTTTTTAATATTTCAATTATTCCGATCCTGGTAGGATTAACTCCTACTTGCTTAATTATAATCTGTGAGTCCCTTAATATACTGGCAGCGGCTATGAAATAAGCAGCAGAAGAAATATCGCCAGGAATAAAAATATCAGTACTCCTTAATTCTGTTCCGCCCTTTATTTTAACTTCAGGAGGAGATATTTTTATATCTCCCTGCATAGTCTCTAACATCCGCTCGGTATGGTCCCTGGTGGACAGATGTTCACTAATAACTGTCTCACCAGTTGCATAAAGGCCAGCCAACAGAAGGGCTGATTTCACCTGAGCACTGGCTACAGGTAAGGTATATTGGAAAGAATTAAGTTGACTTCCTTTTATACTTAAAGGAGCAAAATGACCATCTTCTCTCCCCCAAATATCTGCCCCCATTAACCGAAGAGGTTGGACTACTCTTTTCATAGGTCTTTTTCTGATTGAATTATCGCCATTTAAAACAGAATAAAAATTCTGTCCACTAAGCAATCCGGTTAAAAGACGGATGGTCGTCCCCGAATTCCCCACATCAAGTATAGCTTTTGGTTCTTGCAATCCATATAATCCTTTTCCTTTTATATTAACAGAATTATCTTGACCTAACTCTATTTTCACTCCCAAGGATTGCATGCATTCTAAAGTTCTTAGGCAATCTAAGGAATTTAATAAATTGTATACTCGAGTTTCTCCCTGACAAATAGACCCTAAAATCAGAGAGCGGTGAGATATTGATTTATCTCCCGGGACAAATATATTCCCTGTTAATTTATTAACTTTTTCTAAAACAAGTTCCACTTAATTTTTCATCCTCTCTAAATCATCTTCAGCAGATGTACCCAATTCTCGACCTACCGCCTGAACTATAGGGCTTAATTCTTTCATTAATTGAGTAAAAGTATCGAGTCTTAAAGTCTGAGCTCCATCGCTAAGTGAACTTTTGGGGTCAGGATGAACTTCGATAAGTAAGCCATCCGCTCCAGCAGCTATAGCAGCTTTGGCCATTGGGCTAACCAATCTCCATCTACCGGTAGCATGGCTGGGATCTACAATTACCGGCAAATGACTCAACCTCTTTAATGCAGGGACTGCGCTTAAATCCAAAGTATTGCGGGTATAGTTTTCAAAAGTACGAATTCCTCGCTCACATAATATCACTTCGTAATTTCCTTGAGATAAAATATATTCTGCTGATAATAATAATTCTTCTATAGTAGCTGATAATCCTCTTTTTAATAATATCGGCTTTTTAGTTTTACCTAATTCTTGAAGCAATACAAAATTCTGCATATTACGAGCGCCTACTTGAAATATATCGGTATATTTACCTACCAGTTCTATCTGGTTAACCGACATCACTTCAGTTACAACTACTAAACCTGTCTCCTCCCCAGCCTGAGCCAATAACTTCAAGCCTTCTTCTCCTAATCCCTGAAAGCTGTAAGGAGAAGTCCGAGGTTTAAAAGCTCCTCCCCTTAATATCTTTGCTCCAGCAGCTTTCACTTGTTGAGCTGTCTCAAATATCTGTTTTTTATTTTCTACCACACATGGTCCAGCCATTACTACCACCTCTTTGCCGCCAATAACTACATCCTTTACTTTAACTATAGTATCAAAACTCTTAAACTCCCTGCTTGCCAATTTGTAAGGCTTTACAATACGAATAATCTCTTCCACACCATTAAAGGCGTAAAAAGGAACAGAAGCTAAATTTTCTACATCTCCGATTACTCCTAAGATAATCCGCTTTTCTCCCCGAGAGATGTGTACTTTATGCCCTAATTCGTACAATTTTTCTATTACTTTTTCTACATCAGAATCGTTAGTTTTGCCGTTCATCACAATAATCACTTGAATTCACCCTCCTTTTGACCTGAAATTTCATTCATTAAATCTTTTCTTAGTATTCTCGCTCCTCTTAAATAGCAATGTTTTATTTCTTGTAGGCTTTTTTGGCAATTTATCTGGATTAATATTCGAATACATTTTGGCAAGCTCCCTGGAACTTCGATTTCTTGCATATCAAAAAGAGGGACTCTATCCCAGCCTAATTCTCGTGCTGCCTGAGCCGGAAAGGCAGCATTTAAATCAGAGGTGGCACTAAAAAAAACACTTACTATATCTTCAATTTTAAAATTATTCTCTCTCTGTAAAGTAATCAGCAATTCTTTGGTGATTTCTATAATCTCTTCTTTAGTATTGCTATTTACAGTTATCGCTCCTCTTATTCCTCTTACCAGCATACTCTCACCTCTTTCGCTAAATTTCTTTCCATAAAATAAAAAAAGTCATAGGAATTTAAAAAACCTATGACCTTTATATATAAACATATAAAGATATCATAGGCATAAAACCGATGTCTATGCCTATGATATCTTATTTTTTACTTCTAAGATGTTAAGGCATAAACATCGGTGGAATAATAGTAATAGTAATAAAAATCAAAGGAATTTATCGATTTAGTAAATTCTCTATTTATTGCCACCTTACCTACTCCTTAACATTTTTTAAAATATTAGCATACTCTTTCGTCTCTGTCAAATTTTATTTAATGACAATTTTATTTAATGACTGCTGCTTTTCTTAATCTCTCCATAATAGCAAGACCC
>JADBKX010000124.1 GCA_014894735.1 Candidatus Sediminicultor sextus
AAAAAATCCTTTAGATATTATTATTGCCGAGAATTTCAGGAATGTATCGGATTATTTAAGAAGGGAATTAAAAAGTCATCTTCCTCGAGAATATCCTTTCGAGGAACTGGTTGGATTAATAGAATCAAGCATAGGGAAAATGGTTCCTCTAATGAAAGAGGAGGACAAGAAAAAGGATTTGTTGTGGGTATTTGCTGAGCCTTATAATACTCTTATTGTAGATAAAAAAGGGTTTAAGAACCCTCTTCCTCACATTAAGGATCTTTGGGCTGTTGAAAATATCAAAGCCTATGTAGATAGAAAACTTTTTATCCATAATTTAGGTCATTCTGCATCAGCTTATTTAGGATATCAATATGACTCAGAAATAACTTTTATATATGAGGCATTAGAAGTACCAGAAATTTATAAAACTGTTCGGGAATGTATGATGCAATCAGTAGTGGCTTTAAATAGAGCATATCCCAAGGACCTTACTCTACAAGATTTACAAAACCATATCGATGATTTACTTTTTAGATTTCAAAATAAATCATTAGAAGATACTATTTTTCGAGTAGGTAGAGATTTGTATCGTAAGTTAGATAAGAATGAAAGATTAATAGGACCAATGCTTTTAGCTCAAAGACAAGGCACTCCTTATCATAAGATCAAAAGAGCATTTTATGCTGCCTTAGATTTTAAAGCAAAAGACGAGAAAGGGGAAATGTATCCCCCAGATAAAATATTTTTCCAGAGAGAATATCCAAGGGGATTAGAATATATATTAAGAAGTATTTGTCATTTATCCAGCCATCAGGATGAGGAAGCAAAAGTTACGAAAGAAATAGCAAAAGGAATCTAAATTAATAAAAATATTTTTTATTATTCAAATAGGAGAATTTTATGGATATAGTCGTTGCAGGTCATATTTGTTTAGATATTATTCCAGATTGGAGGATTGGGAGTATTAAGACGATTGTTCCAGGGCATATTCTGGAAATGTCAGGATTAAAATTATCAACCGGGGGAGCTGTAGCAAATACAGGAATAACACTTAAAAAGTTAGGCATTAGTACTGCTTTGTTGGGAAAAATTGGATCAGATGCCTTTGGAAAGGTTATTTTAGAGATTTTAAAGAAGGAAGATAAGGCTTTAATAGAAAATATGATTATTAGTGAAAATGAGGTTTCTTCTTATACTATTGTTTTAAACCCACCAGATACCGATCGGGTCTTTTTACATTATCCTGGCCCTAATCATACTTTTACTGCGAATGACATTCCTTATGAAAAAATAAAAAGTGGTTGCATATTCCATTTTGGATACCCTCCTTTAATGCAGAAATTTTATGAGAATGACGGAAAAGAACTGGTAAAAATGTTTCGAAGAATTAGAAAGATGAATATGATTACCAGTCTGGATATGGCTATGCCAGATCCAGAATCTCCTGCTGGTAAAGTGGACTGGCAAAAATTCTTTAAAACCGTTTTATCTGCGGTGGATATTTTTATGCCCAGTATTGATGAACTGTTGTATATGTTAAATCCAGAGAAATTGTATAAAATTTTAGAAAAGAAGGAAAGAATTGATGTTTTATTATTAGATCAATTAGCCAGGCAATTAATTGATTATGGGGCAAATGTGGTAGCAATAAAATTGGGCGACCAGGGTCTATATTTGAGGACACACCAGACAGAAAAAAGTAGTTTACCGAGGATCATTAACCCTAGCCAATGGAATTATCGTCAGCTTTTATCTCCTTGCTTTGCTGCGGAAGTTAAAGGAACTACCGGAACCGGGGATGCTACCATTGCTGGATTTTTAGCTCAACTTTTAGATGGAAGCGAACCAGAAAAGTGCATTACCTTAGCTACTGCTGTAGGTGCCTGTTGTGTAGAAGCGGTTGATGCTACCGGAGGGATTCGACCTTTGCCCGAAGTGATAAGCAGGATAAACTCCGGGTGGGAGCGCTTATCACTTTCTATTCCGATAGACAACTGGAAATATGATTATCATTATAAAATCTGGAAGGGTCCTAAAGATCAGGTTGTATGATTATTTTTTAATTTTAAAAATGATGAGAATAAGGAAGGGAGAGAAATGAGAGAAGACGAAAAAGAAAGAATAAAGGCAAAAGCTCTTAAATATTTTAAAGAAGCAGCTATTATTCTTTCTT
>JADBKX010000082.1 GCA_014894735.1 Candidatus Sediminicultor sextus
TACTATATACTTTTTTTCTATCCTGCAACTCTTAGCACTTCTTCAATAGTAGTAATCCCCTGCAATACTTTTTCCAGTCCAATATCTTTTAGCGTTTTCATTCCTTTTTTAATAGCAGCATCTTTGATAATATTACTTGAAGCTTTTGAGATTATTAATTCCCTAATATCCTCATCCAAGACAATAAGTTCATATATAGAAGTTCTTCCATAATATCCTGTATTTTTACACAAAGGACAGCCTGCTCCTCTGTACAGTTTAACTTTACCATCACCGTTCGAGTTAGCCTTTAGATGCAGTCCGATTATTACATCTTTTCCAGGCTCATATTCCTCCTTGCAGTTTTCGCATATAACTCTAACCAATCTTTGGGCTATTACCCCTATCACCGAAGATGAAATTAAAAATGTTTCAACATTCATGTCGATCAATCTGGTTACAGCACTGGCGGCATCATTCGTATGAAGAGTACTTAATACTAAATGTCCGGTTAAAGCTGCTTGAACTGCAATTTGAGCAGTTTCAGCATCTCTTATTTCCCCAATCATTATAATATCCGGATCCTGCCTCAATATTGAACGTAGTGTGTTAGCAAAAGTTAAATTAATTTTTGGTTTTATTTGGATTTGATTTATTCTGTTTAACTTATATTCTACCGGGTCTTCAACAGTTATAATATTCCTATCCTTAGAATTTACTTCGTTTAAAGAGGCATACAAAGTAGTAGTTTTTCCGCTGCCAGTAGGTCCGGTAAGTAAAATTATTCCATAAGATTTAGAAATTATCGATTTAAATTCCTCTAATTGCTCAGGGATGAACCCAAGTTGTTCTAATTTTATCAATCCTTTACTTTTATCCAATAATCTTAAAACAACTTTCTCCCCTGATACAGTCGGGATAGTAGAAACTCTTAAGTCAACTTCCCTGGTTCCAAATTGTACCTGGAAACGTCCATCCTGGGGAAGGCGTCTTTCAGCAATATCCATTTTGGATAATATTTTTACCCGGGATATAATCGCGGCTTTTATAGTATTGGGTAAAGCTCTAATATCATGAAGCATTCCATCAATACGGAAACGAACTAAAAGCCCTTTTTCATTTGGTTCAATGTGAATATCACTTGCTCTGTCCTTAACACCTTGCACAATTAACATATTTACCAGCTGTATAATAGGAGCTTCCTTGCTTATTGCTTCTAATTTTTTAGAATCTTGATCCTCTTCATCTTCTTTAAATGTTACTTCTGTTCCTAATTTTTCAATTATGTCATCATATTCACCCAATTCATAATAACTAGTGATAGCATTTAGAATATCTTCTTCAGAGGCCAGTAATGATTTAATTTTTTTAATCTTAGTATGGTCTCTTATAAAATCAATAGCGTAAACATCCAATGGGTTAGCCATAGCAATAATTAACTCATCATTACTTTTACTTATGGGGATTAATTTTAACTGTATGGCAGTTTTTTCAGATATAAGAGATATAACTTCCGGGTCTATTACATAATTTGATAGGTCTACATATTCTGTTTCGTAAACATATTGTAAAACCTCATATAGTTCTTCCCTGGTTATTACCCCTATTTCAACGAATATTTCGCCTAATCGTTTTGTATTGCCGTTTTTTTGCATTTCGAGGGCTTTTTTTAACTGTTGGTGAGTAATTGATCCTTGTTCAATTAAAATATCTCCGATTCTTTTATTGGTAAAAGTTTTATTGGGCATTTCCATTTGTATAACTCCCGCCGTATTCGTTAACGACTAATTTATTTCTTGGTAAACAAGTCTCCAAATAAATCCTTAAACAATATTTTATCTACACTCTGTTTTTTATTATACTCTTTCATAAATCTTTTTTGTTCTTCTTTTTCAGCTCTTCTAATACTTAAACTTATCTTTTTCCTTTGGCTATCTAATTTTATCACCAAAGCTGTCACTTCTTCTCCCACCGAAAGAACGCTTTTCGGATTATCTATTTTGTTGTGGGATATTTCTATTAAGGGGACTAAACCATCAATATTTTCTTCTAAGTTTACAAAGGCACCAAAATCGGTAAGATTTACTACCTTACCTTCCACTAAAGTTCCAACTGCATATTTCCTTTTAATATCTAACCAGGGGTCTGCTAATAATTTTTTTTGACTTAAAGTCAGCTGTGATTTTTCTTTATCTATTTTTATTACCTTAAACTCGTATTCCTGGTCTTTCTTTAATTTCTCACTCGGATGTTTAATTCTTTCCCAATCTATTTCTGATACAGGTACAAATCCTTCTATGCCCTTGTCCAATTTAACGAAAGCTCCAAAATCTCTTAATCTTATTACCTTGCCTTTTGCAACAGAACCTATTTTATAAAATTTATCTATATCCTCCCAGGGGTTGGGTAAAGTCCGTTTTCTGCTTAAAAATATTAAGTGGGCATCCTCATCAATTTTTATTACTTTTAGAGGGAGTACCATATATTTTTTAAGTACCGCAGAAGGTCTTTCTACATATTCCCAATCAATCTCAGATAAATGAATTACGCCGGATACTCCTGCTTCCAGCTCTATATTGGCTCCATAAGAAGTTACTTGAGTGATTTTCCCTTCCACGACCGAACCAATAGAATATTTTTTCTTAACATCCTCCCAGGGGTTAGGTAATAGTTGCTTTAAACCTAAAGATATTTTCTTTTTCTCGGGTTCGATTTCTAAAATTCTTAATTTTAAAACTTCTCCTTCGGAAACTAATTCTGAAGGATTCTTTACATAGGCCCAGGCCATTTCTGAAATATGTAATAGTCCATTAAGGCCTTCTTCTATTTCAACAAAAGCACCAAAATCTTTAATTCTTATCACTCTTCCTTCTACTTCGTCACCAATAGAATACTTTTCTTTAACATCCTTCCAAGGATCCGGGGAAAATTGTTTTATGCTCAGGGATATTCTTTTATTTTCTTTATTGTATTCAATAATTTTTACCTTTATTTTATCCCCAACCTTTAGCAATATAGTGGCATCCTTCATATCACGCCAGGTAATTTCTGAAATATGAAGCAATCCTTCGACTCCACCTATATCAACAAATGCTCCAAATTTTGTAATGTTGGTTATAACCCCTTCTTTTTCCTGTCCCACTGTTAAATCAGCTAATGTTTTTTTATGCATTACTTTACGTTCTTTTTCTATCATTAGACGATGGGAGAGAATAACTTTATTCTCTTTTTTTTCCAGCTTAATTATAATAAAATCTAATTTTTTCCCTATATATTTATCTAAATCTTCATCTTTTATAAATTTGATTTCGATCTGAGATTTAGGGACAAATCCTTTTAATCCTACATTGACAATCAAACCGTTTGAATTTTTTTCGATTACTTCTGCATTAATTTTTTCTTTCTTTCTATATATTTCATTGAGTTTTTCCCAAAGTTGAAAATATTTCGCCTGCTCTCTTGATAAAGAAACATTTCCATTTTTTTCATCAACATTAACAACATATAAATAAACTTCATCACCAATCTCTAAAGTGTGGGTTATGGTTTCTTCTTCTTCAGAAAAGAGTGATTTTTCGGTTTTAGGAAGATGGCCCTCCATCTTATATTGCATATCAACCAGATATCCATCCTCATCAACTTTCATTATCTGGCCTTTAACTATATCTCCTCTTTTTATTTTTTTAAATTTTTCTAAAGATTGGTTAATCATTTCATTCATTTCTTCTTTAGAATTGTGTTCTGTTTCTTGTACTTCATTTTTTTTGTTTAACTCCATAGTCCTTACATCCTTCCTTTTCGCGTATAAAGTATAGCGTAGAGCGTACAGCAAGTTAGTATCGAGTATCCAGTAAAGATTTCTGGCTTCTGACTCCTGACTTCTTTTTTCTTCACTATATACTATATACTAAATACTATTAATTATTCTTTTCTCGGTAATTATTTTATGTACCGGGATATCATTTTTATCAGTAATTATTTTTTTTACTATCTGCATTTCAAAAGCTAAAGCAATAATTTTGGCAGAAGAGCGAACTTTTCTTAAAAAATTATCATAATATCCAAAGCCTCTGCCAATTCTATTTCCGTCCAAATCAAAAGTAACTCCGGGCACTATTACTAAATCAATATTTTCTGGGGTGCCCAATCTATGATATTCTTTCTTCGGCTCCAAAATCCCCTTACTGCCTCTTTCTAATTCAATATCAAAATCGAATATTTTCGAAGGAACCAAGTTAAAGCATTCTGGCAAGATAATAGGAACAAAAACATTTTTACCCATTTTAATAGACATTTTAATCATTTCTTCAGTCTGCACTTCGCTTCTGGTGGCAGCATAAAACATAATATTTTGGGAATTTTTATACTCTACGGTCTCGGCCAGGTTTAAAAATACTTGTCTACTTTTTTCCCTTATATCTTCAGAAGACAGGGAAAGTCTTTTTTTTAGTGTATTTCTTCGTATTTCTTCTTTGTTCATAATTTTTATTATAATATAGTCATTTATTATTTTTGTCAAAATTATAATGAATAATGTAGTATCGAGTTAAGAAAGAGAAAGAAAAGATAGAAAAAAGGTTACACTATCAAGGATAAATTATAAAACCCTGCTATGTCGTGTGCGTTAGGTTTTGTACCTGTTACCAAACAGGTGGGCATCTACCTAAATGTTTTATGTTTCCGCGTCAACCAAGTAGTTAACGTTGGGTATTTGCCTTTCCTCCGGTGGAGGGAGACCTACCTTAGGCTTACATTATGCATTTAGAGCTCGATCCCTCTTTATATAGTGTTGGTTCAAAACTTAATCAGTCAGCACGAGCACAGCAGGGTAATTGTTTATTTATTTTCGAACTTATAATATCATAATTTATAATATATTTCAATATCCTGTTCGTATATCGTATATCGTATATCGTATAGAAAAAGAAGTTAGAAGATAAAATTCATAAGTCAGAATAAAAAAACAAAATGTCATTGCGAGGGAGTGAAACGACCGAAGCAATCTCACTGTAAATCTAATTTTATATGCAGCTCTTTTAATTGTTTTTGATCTACTTCAGATGGAGCATCAGTTAAAAGACAGGTAGCCTTTTGGGTCTTGGGAAAGGCGATTACTTCTCTTATTGAGGAAGCTCCGGCTAAAAGCATAACCATCCTATCCAAACCAAAAGCAATCCCCCCATGTGGTGGTGCTCCATATTTTAAAGCTTGCAATAAGAAGCCGAATTTTTCTTCAGCTTTTTTATTATCTATCCCTAATAATTTAAAAATTATTTTTTGAAGGTCTGTATTATGTATTCTGATGCTCCCTCCCCCGATTTCGTTTCCGTTAAGCACTAAATCATATGCTTTTGAACGCACTTTTAAGGGATTAGTTTCTAATAATTCAATATCTTCGTCAACGGGTGCTGTAAAAGGATGATGAACTGATTCATATCTCTTTTCCTCCGGGTTATACTCTAACAAAGGGAAATTTGTAACCCAGAGAAAATTAAATTCCTTTTTATCCTGATTAATAAGGTTTAAATCGTTCGCTAATTTTATTCTTAAATTTCCTAATGCTCCATAAACTACTTCCTTTTGGTCAGCAACAATTAGGATAAGATCTCCTGAGTTAGCATTAGTTTCAAGTTTAACTTTTTCTATCTCGTCAGAAGAAAGAAATTTGGTTATGGAAGATTGAAAATCTTTTCCTTCTTTAATTTTTATATATGATAGTCCTTTTGCACCAAATGAAGTAATAAATAATTGTAATTCATCAAGTTTCTTTCGGGAAAACTCCTCATCACTTTCAACTTTTATAGCACATATTTCCCCTTTATTTTGAATCACTTCTCCAAATACCTTGAAAGAACTTTTTTGAAATATTTCAGTTAAATTTATTATCTCCATCCCAAATCTTAAGTCTGGTTTATCTGCTCCATATCTGGAAATTGCTTCTTGATAATCCATTTTACTAAAAGGTATTTTTATTTTGATATTAAACAATTTATTAAATATATAAGCAAACATTTTCTCTACTAAATTGAATATATCATCTCTATCAACAAAAGACATTTCCATATCAAGCTGAGTGAATTCTGGTGCTCGGTCAGCTCTTAAATCTTCATCACGAAAACATCTTACTATCTGGTAGTATTTTTCAAATCCTGCAACCATTAATAATTGTTTAAATAATTGAGGAGATTGAGGCAGAGCATAAAATTTACCCGGATTCACTCTACTGGGAACTATATAATCTCTTGCTCCTTCTGGTGTACTCTTAGTTAAAAAAGGCGTTTCTATATCTAAAAAATTTTCACTATTTAAGTAATTTCTAATTTCCATACAAGTTTGATGCCGTAAATGTAAATTTCTTTGCATCTTTGACTGTCTTAAATCCAGATATCTATATTTTAACCTTAAATTATCATTTATTTCTATCTTATCATCTATATTAAAAGGCAGGGTGTCAGAAGCGTTTAATATTTTTACCTGCCTGGCTTTGATTTCGATCTCTCCGGTAGGCATATTAGGATTTTTTGAACCAGCTAAACGAGAAATAACCTTCCCTTTAACTGCAAGCACATACTCATTTTTGATGATATGGGCTTTTTCATGTGCTACAGCAGAATCTTCCGGATCAAAAACAATTTGTGTTATCCCTTCGCGGTCTCTTAAATCAATAAAGATCAAACCGCCATGATCTCTTCTGCTCTGGGCCCAACCCATTAAGATTACTTCTTTTCCTGTATCATTTTTCCT